>NZ_JACSJX010000003.1:0-213437 GCF_018617345.1 Exiguobacterium sp. s131
CGTCCTGAGCCAGGATCAAACTCTCCAAAGAATTTGATATAGCTCTTAAATTGACGAAGCTTGCGCTTCATTCAAAAATGGTAAAACTTATTTTTGCCTCATCGTTCAGTTTTCAAAGTTCGTCTGCCGCTCTTGGCGACTTAATTAATCTATCACGTTTTGATTGTTTTCGTCAACAACTTTTTCACAAATTGTTTTTCTGAAATAATCTTTTGCCGTGACAACGTTTATAACTATAATCTCTATTTACCACTTCGTCAATACAAAAAACAATAAAAACTAAAAAAGATTTACTTCCCATCAACATGATGAAAAGTAAACCTTCTGCTTTGTATTAATCGAGACGGACATAGCCCGTCTTCTCAACTAACGTCTGCCCATCCTCGCTTTTGAGCCATTTTAGAAATTCTTCATATCGCTCTGCCTTCTCTTCCGTAGTCACCGCATAAAATTCAGAAGTCAGTGGATATGATCCATCCTGAATCGTTTCAACGGTCGGTTCGATTCCATCTATGCGAAGTAACTTGATTTCATAGTCATGCACCATTTCTGTCGCATAGTATCTAAATGAAAATCCAATCGCATTTTTATGGTTCCGATACGATGAAGTTTGTTGAATGATTCCACCCATCCCTTCAGGAACATCTTCTACCGGCGCCTCCATGAGCTTTTGTTCGCCCATCATCTTTTGTAACGCCGTTTGACTGCCACTGTCCTCCGGTCGTTGAAAAGCACGAATGGATTCCGAGTCCCCTCCGACCTCTTCCCAATTCCGAATGTCTCCTGAATAAATCCCCCGAACTTGTTCCATCGTCAAAGAATCGACCGGGTTATCTTCATGGACGAAGAACACAAATGCTTCCCTTCCAATCGCCGTCATATGTAAAGAAACGTTTTTTTGTTTCGCAACCTTCAATTGACGGTCAGATGGACCAGCGACGAAAATCAAGTCGGTCTGATCGTTCATCAGTCGGCTGTATGCTTCCGGTGTTGTCGTCGACACGACTTTACTCGTTTGATCATTATATGGATCATACGTTTCCGAGTCCGGATAAACTGCTTCCACGAATGAAGCGTACATCGGATAGAGCGCTGTCGCTCCATCTAATCGCGGCAAACCTTCCTCAAACTTCACCGAAGCCTCGTGATCGAGTCTCGCCAATTGTTCTGAATCCGTGAACGGCTGATAATCCATCAACTCCACACCGCGTTCCTCAATCTTCAAACTATCTTGATACATATAATATCCTTTCACAGAAGCGAAGAGGACAGCACCGACTAACGCACCCCAGCCGAGAGCTTTTCGAATCTTTTGTTTTGAAAAGGACGAAAAATCATAGAGTCCCATACATATGATTAGTAGAACGGCCATATACCATATCGTCCAAATAATCGGTCGCCCAAGTGTGATGGGGTCTCCCATCGTAAAAAGGGCGACAAAGACAGAAATCACAATCGTGACAAATAAAATAAAGACGGTTCCCACGCTAAATTTCAATAGTTTCATATAACTGATTTTCTCCTCATTGTTCCTATGAAAGGGAAGTCAAGCAATCTCATAAAACACTGCCTCTACCCCGACCCCTTTCGTCGGTCTCGTGACCGTTCGAACATACCCTTTTTTCACTAAAAAACCAATGATGCTTCCAAGGTCGACACGGAGCTCATTCAAATTCGGATGTTCCATCAATTCTGAGAACGTCCACGCTCCGCCTTTCTCCTGCATCGTCTGAAGTAATAACAACGTCCCCGGCAACACTTTCGATTGAATCAAATGTTCCATGCCAATGACGACAAGGTGGATGCGCTGTTCAAGCGATTCTTGTCCTCCGACCAATTCATCGTGCAGCTTATAAATTTCGAGGTCAATGGCTCGTACCTGTTCCCACAATACGATTTCCGGATGAATCCCCGCCTCAAGAATCGAGAGGCGTGCCAGGTGAGTGAGCGCATGATGAATCTGAGTGAAGGCGTCTTGGAACTCCCCTTCTAAAAATAGATAACGTCCGTCTTCAAACCGACGCAACAACTTTGCGAAAGAGATTGAGAGTTGTAAACGTTGTTCCCGATTCGTTAAATTACGGTTGCGCTGTCGTAACTCTAAAATGTACCCATTTCGTTCGAACAAGACGATTCCGTCTTCAATCCAATGAATGGCTCGCCGATTTTCATTCAAGACAATCCACCGATCCATCATCGAGTCACTGACTACGTGCAGGACAATTTTTTCTTGACCGACATGATAGTGTTTCACCGTCCAAAACGGTTCTGGTTTTGCTTCAATCACAATGAGCAGGCGATCCGATTGATCCGTCAACGGATCACGTGCCCGCTTCTTCTTCACTTCAATAATCCCGAGTGTCGTTTTTAATGCAGCATATTCTGAGTAAATGGTGCGAGTCGCATATTCCATCGTCATCTGGACCCCTTCTCTCCCAATCGCAAGTTGACTATATATGACGATTGTCATTTTCGATACGAACCAATTTCGCCCTCTTTTCAAAAAACTCCTGCCGAAAAAGTGCAGGAACTTCTCACTCGTTTGAAGATGAGCTATGATAGAGACAGACTATTGGAGGGATTCACTCATGAAAAAACGGGGGAACAAAATCAACCGCGCACGTAATATAGCATTACTTCTTATCTTCGGTGGGATCGGGGTCATGTATCTCGGCCTTCTCGCCAAATCCATCACCTGGCTCATGATTATTTTCATGCTTCTCGGATTTGTCATGGTACTTGCGAGCTCTGCCCTTTACTTCATCGTCGGGATGGCCTCGACAAAAGCCATCATCGTGACTTGTCCGAACTGTGAAAAAGAGACGAAGATGCTCGGACGCGTCGACTTATGTATGCATTGCGACGAACCGCTCACAATCGACCGCTCACTTGAAGGTAAAGAGTTCGATGAGAAATACAACAAACGTCAGTCACAACAAACGGACTAACACAAAAACCACATCCGACTGCTCGGATGTGGTTTTTTAATGTGTTTGCGATTGTTCAGACTGACAAGACGGGCACGTTCCGTACACTTCAAGACGGTGACGATCAACTTTGAATCCAGTCAATTGAGATGCAACCGATTCGATTTCATCTAATACAGGATAGTTAAAGTCGACGACTTTTCCACACGTGTCACAGATGATGTGATAGTGCTTCGATGTCACAAAGTCAAAACGACTCGAGGCGTCCCCGTAGTTCATTTCTTGAACGAGGCCTACCTCTTTAAAGACGCGCAAGTTGTTGTATACAGTGGCCACACTCATGTTCGGAAACCGTGCGGCTAGTGCCTTATAAATGTCATCCGCAGTCGGGTGACTATGCTCCGTGACGAGGTACTCCAAAATGGCCTGGCGCTGAGGCGTCATTCTGACTCCATGTTCCCGGAGCGACTGAACAGCATGGTCAAGCATTTCGCTTCCCACGTCAATCCCTCATTTCTTCTATAAAATTCATGCGAAATAGTTTTGAACATTAACTTATTTCTTACATAGTAATCTTTATAAATAGTGTACTGATTTCTCAACTACTCGTCAAACACTGAGCTTAAGCGGTTGACGGCTATGTTACAATAAGTGCGAATTTGAATAAGGAGGCAATACATATGACTACTTCATCAACTCGTCAGTCATCTGATGCATTGTACCAAGATGCACTCACTCATATCGTCGGAGGTGTCAACAGTCCGTCCCGCTCATTCAAAGCGGTCGGTGGCGGTGCTCCTGTATATATGGAACGCGGCGAAGGCGCCTATTTCTATGATGTAGACGGGAATCGCTACATCGATTATTTGGCAGCGTACGGTCCAATCATTACCGGTCACGCCCATCCACATATTCATGAAGCGCTCGTCAATGCTTCTTTAAAAGGCTTACTTTACGGGACACCTCATCGTCTCGAAGTCGAGTTTGCGAAGAAACTAAAACAAGCCATCCCTTCGATGGATAAAGTACGATTCACGAACTCGGGGACGGAAGCCGTCATGACGACAGTACGAGTCGCCCGTGCTTACACCGGTCGTGAACTCGTTGTGAAATTCAGCGGTTGTTATCACGGTCATTCGGATCTCATGCTGATTGCGGCAGGTAGTGGTCCAGCGACACTCGGTTCTCCGGACTCTGCAGGTGTGACAAAAGCCACTGCCAAAGAAGTCATCACCGTCCCATTCAACGACGTCGAAGCGTATCGCGAGATGATGAAAGAATGGGGAGACCAGGTTGCATGTGTCCTCGTCGAACCGATTGTCGGGAACTTCGGAATCGTCGAACCGAAGCCAGGTTTCCTCCAAGCTGTCAATGACATCACTCATGAACACGGCGCACTCGTCATCTATGACGAGGTCATCACGGCGTTCCGTTTCACATACGGAAGTGCCCAACAAGTATATGGCATCGAACCGGATATGACGGCACTTGGTAAAATCATCGGTGGTGGTCTACCAATCGGTGCTTACGGCGGGAAGGCTGAAATCATGGAGACAGTCGCTCCACTCGGACCTGCATATCAAGCCGGCACGATGGCCGGAAACCCGGCCTCAATGGCGACAGGGATTGCTTGCCTGGAAGTGCTCGAGCAACCTGGTGTCTATGAGAAGTTAGATGCTCTCGGTGCGAAACTGGAAGCCGGCATCCGTGAGGCAGCGGAGAAGCATGACGTTACGATCACGCTCAACCGCTTAAAAGGTGCCCTTACCGTTTACTTTACGGATGAAATCGTCACCGACTATGAAGGTGCGGAAAAGTCAGATGGTGAGAAGTTCGGACGCTTCTTCAAGTTGATGCTTGAGAATGGCGTGAACTTGGCTCCATCAAAATATGAAGCCTGGTTCTTGACGACAGAGCATACGGAACAAGATATCGAAGAGACAATCGAAGCGGTCCACCGCTCGTTTGCTCAATTGTAAGAGAGGGAGATGCGCGAGCATCTCTTTTTTTGTAAAAGGGGACATCTTTAAAAAAAGTGTCTCTTTTTATCATGTACCGTCCCCCATTACAGTAGAACCAAGGAGGTGCTCACCATATGAAATTTAAAGATTTTCCATTAAATGTCCGCTTGCGACTCGTTTGCGGATTTTGTATTCGAATCGTCGGATCAGCCATTTTCCCATTCATGGCACTCTATTTCTCAGAAGAGTTGGGGAAAGTCCCCGCTGGAATCATCATGACCTCATTCGTTATCGTCGGTTACTTGACCGGTCTATTCGGTGGGTACTTTTCCGATCGGTTCAATCGGAAGGTTGTCTTACAAATTGGCCAGGTGATTCAAATCATCTGTTTTCTTGGGATGACCATCGCCATTCACCCATCGAATAACTGGGCACTCGTCGTCGCCATCCTCTACTTCGGACATGCCGTTTCGAACGGATTGAACTATCCGGCACTTGAGGCAATCGTCATCGACTCCATGGAAGAATCGAATCGAAAAGCCATCTACGTGTATGACTACTGGCTCGTCAACTTGGCTATCGCCGGAGGCGTCATGCTCGGCGGCGCCTTTTATCGCGACCATCGTTTCGCTCTCTTTATCGGTATGACGGTCATTCTCACTGTGACCACAATCATTCTTCAACGTTTCTTGGTCGACACATATACTGGCAACCGCTCAACACCGTCAAACCCGATTCATGGTGTCATCGAAAACTATAAAATCGCGTTACGCGACCGCCGATGGATCACATTCGTATTTGGAAGTATGCTCGTCTTTTCGACCGAGTTTCATATGGCGAACTATATCGGTGTCCATTTAGCAGAGTCATTCGAAAGTCGTCAAATTTTCGGAATACCTTTTGATGGGGTTCGCATGATGGCGTTTATGCAACTAGAGAACACCTTGCTCGTCGTCGCCATCACGTTTGCGGTCACCGCTTTCGTCAAACGTTTCAAAGAGAAGACCGTGTTTTTCATTGGCTTATCGTTATATATCACAGCATACGCCGCCATTACCTCGATGAACTCCTTTATCGTCCTGGCCACACTCGCAATCATCTTCACAATCGGCGAACTCCTCTACTCTCCGATTCGGCAAGTGAAACAGGTTGACCTCCTCGATCCTGAACGCCGGGCTTCCTACCTTGCGTTCGGCGGGCTCACATTCCATGGAGCCAAGTTGGTTGCTGCGGCAGGAATTGTCGTCGGCGCGTTCATCGGTCCGGTCTTGATGAGCGGTTACATGTTTGTCTTCGGTGCTCTCGGTGCTTACTTGTATTATGTATCGCTCTACAAGATGCAACCTGCTCGCCAACTCGCTGCTTGACGTTTAACATGAAGACAAAACGGTAAAACAGTACGATGAAGGAGGCGAAGTACTTGCCTGCGATTGTTTTATTTGATGGCGATTGCAACTTCTGTGATGCCAGTGTTCAGTTCATCATTCGTCATGATCGACACGCCTCGATTCACTTTGCTTCGCTCCAAAGCGAGGTCGGTCAGTCGCTCCGAGCACGACACCGGATCCCGGAATCAGTCGACAGCATCGTCTATATTGAGGAAGGGGTTCCTTACTTAAAATCAGACGCTGCGATTCGAATTGCCGAACACCTTGATGGCCGTTGGCGCCTGCTTCGACTCATTCGTTTCATACCTAGACCGATTCGTGATCATGGATATACGTTGTTCGCCAAATATCGGACACGTCTATTTGGAAAGAAGGAAGTGTGCACACTCCCTTCACCAGATGTTCGTAAACGATTTTTAGACCGCTAAAAAAGTCGAGCCCATAGGGACTCGACTTTTTTCATTATTCAACTACAGCTAAATCTTGAATCATATACAGGTCATAATACGCCCCGCGACGACGCATCAGCTCTTCATGCGTACCCGTCTCCATGATTTGACCGTTATCCACGACGACGATTTGATCGGCGTCCGTAATGGTCGACAAACGGTGGGCAACGATTAACGTCGTCCGCCCTTTCGTCAGACGGGCCAGCGAGTCTTGAATCATCGCTTCACTTTCTAAATCAAGCGCACTCGTCGCCTCGTCTAAAATCAAGATTGGTGGATTCTTCAAAAAGACACGTGCAATCGCAAGCCGTTGCTTCTGTCCACCAGACAGTTTGACACCTTTCTCCCCGACCGGTGTCGCATACCCGTCCTGTAATTTCGAGATAAACTCATGGGCGTTCGCCGCCTTGGCCGCCGCGATGACTTCTTCATCCGTCGCATCCGGTTTTCCCATCCGAATATTCATCGCGACCGATTCGCTGAAGAGGACCGAATCCTGCATGACCATTCCGATTTGATCACGAAGTGCACGTAATTTGAAATCACGCACATCGACGCCGTCGATTTTGATGCTTCCATCCGTCACGTCATAGAAACGCGGAATCAAACTGACGAGTGTCGACTTCCCTCCACCGGACATTCCGACAAACGCCACGCGTTCACCAGAGCGGATTTGAAGGTTCACATCGTTCAACGCTCGTGCCCCGTCCTGTTCATACGAAAAGCTCACATGCTCAAGGTCGATTTTACCTGCTGTCGACAACGGGACGAACCCGTTCGATTTCTCTTCGATATCATATGTTTCATCCAAAAACTCAAAGACACGGTCCATCGATGCGACCGACTGCGTGAGTGTCGTCGCCGAGTTGACGAGACGACCGAGCGGTGCATAGAGTCGGTCGATGTACGCGATGAACGCGACGAGCGTCCCGAGCGATACCGCTTCTTGAATGACGAGCCACGATGCCGTCGTGAAGATGAGGATTGGCGCGATGTCGGTGATGGTCGATACGACGACATACGTCTTGGCGTTCCAACTCGTATGTTTAAGTGCCGCGTTCAGGAAACCACCGTTCTGTTGTTCAAATGCCTTATTCTCATATGGCTCTAGCGCAAAACTCCGAATGACCGCCATCCCGTTGACACGCTCTGTCAAATGCCCTTGTAAATCAGCGAGTGCCGCCGACCGTTCACGCGTCAAACGACGCAACCGCCCATAGAAATAGCGGACTGCGATCGCATAAAACGGAAGTGGTAAAATCGCAATCAACGTGAGTTGCGGGTCAATCGTATACATGATCCCGATGGCGATAAGGATGGTGACCATGTCGAGCCAAATATTCATCAGCCCGGTGATGACGAAGTCTTTCGTCTGTTCGACGTCATTGATGATCCTTGAAATGATTTGTCCCGTCTTATTGTTTGAATAATAGCGGAGTGACAACTTTTGGACGTGGTCGAATAACCGGTTCCGCACATCGAACAAGACACGCGTTGCGGCCCACTGCGCCAAATATTGACGCAAGTATTCGATCGGTGGCTTGAGGACCAAGAAGACGAAGAAAACGATGCTGAACAACCAGACGAGCGTCGTGTAGTCCTGCTTCGGCGCATCGTCCGTCAAATAGTTATCGATGACATATCTATAAAGTAACGGTAATCCGAGCGGGATAGAAAACTTCAAAATCCCGACGAAAATGGTAAGGGCAATTTGTTTCTTATACGGACGAACAAACTGCAAATAACGTTTAATACTACCCATAATGCCTCCTGACTTAAGAAAAAAAGCGGAGATGAGGAATCATCTCCGGTAACGTGCTTCGTATTCGCGATACCATTCATCGACGAATGTTGGGTTGAACGGCCCTTTCCGTCCTCGAATCCAGTTGATCAGTTCTTGCACGTTCTGCTTCAAGATTCGATCAATCGCTTTCGGATAATTCATCTCGCGACGATGCCGCTCATATTCATCTTCATCTAAAATCGTGTACGACATATCCGGGAACACCTTGATGTCCAAATCGTAATCGATATATTTGATGGCACGTTCATCCCCATCAAATGTAGTCGGCGAACCTAGATTACAGTAGTAGTAAATCCCGTCTTCGCGAATCATACAGATGACATTGAACCAATACTCAGATGAAAAGTAGCAAATTGCCGGCTCTCGCGTTCTCCATTGCCGACCGTCTGACTCGCTGACCATGATGCGATCATTGAATCCGATCATATCCGTTTTTGACGACTGAAGGACGAGCGTTTCTTCCCAAACGCGATGCAAAGTTCCGTTGTGCTTGTAGCTCTGTATCTCGATTTTGCTACCTGCTTTGGGAAATAAGCTCATAAGCTCCTCCTTTCCGCTATGATGCTATACAATTCTCATATTTAATTATAGCGACTTTCAGAACCAATGAAAAAGGAAATCTCTTATTTTCATGAATTTAGTGTTTTTTGGAAGGCCCGCGCCCGTTCTTGGAACATCGGCCGAAGCACGAAATACTCGACGAGTATGTTCGGAACATAGCTATCGAACGTTACTTCATCGATCATGACCGCCTTACCATCACGCGACTCAACCCGATGCACGTGCGTGAACCGCTTGAACGGAAACGGTAACGTCTTTCCTTGATCGCAGAATGCTTGGTTTCCCACCACGGTGATGGCACTGGTCCATGGCAGTTCCACCGGACCGACCCCAACGAACAACTTCACTTCATTCCCTTCGACCGAGGCGCCGTCCCCCTCTAAGCGTACTTTAGGAAACTTTGTCAGCTTCGTCAAAAGCGAGGCATCCTGCAATAAATCCCAAAGTGAATCGACCGTCGTATCATATGTCGACTCTACCTCAAATCGTCTCACGTTCGTCACCTACCAATCGTTCTAATTTTTGTTGAGCAACAGAAACCGTCTTCACCTCGCGCTCCGAAGTGTCTAGCCAGACGACGTCATCCGTCGGAAGCGTATCGACACGATATAAATCGATATACCAAACGATATGAGAGAAGACATGCTTCACTTGCCCGAGATACGTTCCGTTAAGTTGTTCCCCCGTTCCTCGATCCATAAGCGGATATTGCCACATCCCAGCGAGCAACCCTTTGTCCGGTCGTTGTTCATATGCGATTTTTCCGTCTTTCTCGATGCATAGCGCGTCGTACATTTCGACACGTGCTGCTCCCTTCTTCGTTTTGACCGGTAGCTCATCTTGTACATGATGCGCATATGCATAACAAGTGTCTTGCACAGGACAGAGCGAGCACATCGGATTTTTCGGTGTGCAGACCGTAGCACCCAACTCCATCACACCCTCGTTAAAATCGGATGCGTGAGTCGGGTCCATCAATCGACGAACGACTTGTTCGAAGATTTTGCGTGTCTTCGGCAGTGCGATGTCGTCATAGATTCCGAATTGACGGGACATCACGCGCATGACGTTTCCATCCACAGCCGGCTCCGGTTGATTGTAGGCAATCGATAGTACGGCCCCCGTCGTATATGGTCCGACCCCTTTCAGTTTCTCGAAACGTTCCTTCTCCTCCGGGACAATCCCCTCGTAAACAGAAGCGACTTCTTTGACCGCTTCGTGTAAGTTCCGGACGCGAGAATAGTAACCGAGCCCTTCCCAATACTTTACGACCTCATCCGTGTCAGCAGCTGCGAGATCTTCGAGCGTCGGAAAGCGATCCATGAACCGGTTGTAATATGGGATGACCGTATCGACTCGTGTCTGTTGCAACATCACTTCACTCACCCACACGCGATAAGGATTTTTCGCATGACGCCAAGGTAAATCACGCTTTTCGCGATTGAACCAGGTGACGAGTTCCTCGTTAAAATGATGAATATTATAATTTATGAACAATTTATCAAGATTAAGCATTGTGTTTCCCCTCGTTTTAAAAATATTGTATGATAAATAGGAATAGATGACGTAATTCTTTCATTATTGATGGAGGTGCTGACGCACATTGGATACTGCGACACACATTGGTATGGGACTTGGTTTAAGTGCCATCGCGACGCTCAGCCCGGAAGTGTCAGGTGATGCACAACTGTTTTTAGCCATGACAGCCACGGCTCTCGTCGGCTCACATGCACCAGACTTCGACACCGTCTTTAAGTTAAAAGGAAATAGTACGTATTTACGCCAGCATCGTGGTCGTTCACATGGAATCACCGCGCTTCTCGCTTGGCCAATCATCGTCAGCGCTGTCATCGGGACGGTCCTCGGTGTCAATCCTGCCTCCCTATGGGTCATGGCACAAATCGCCGTGTTGCTTCATGTCACGGTCGACTTATTTAATGCCTACGGGACGCAAGCGCTACAACCTTTTTCGAAAAAATGGATCGGCTGGGGCGTAATCGGGACGTTTGACCCGTACTTGTTTTCCGCTTATTACGGTGCATATGCATTATGGATGATAACGGGTGCGACTGTCCCTATTTTTGCACTGCTCATTGCGCTTGTCATCAGTTACTATGCCATTCAGTTTAAATTACGTAACCGTGCGCTCGCTACCGTGGCGAGACACTTTGCAGGGGCACATGAATTGTTCATCTCTCCAGGAATTGGTTGGGATGACTGGCATGTCGCCGTCCGTTTCCGTGATGGTCTCGGAGCCGTAAAAGTAAAAAAAGGCAAAGTCATCGAATGTGGTCGCTTCCGCGACAAACCGATGCCAGGAGAAGAAGACCTCCATTTCGTAGAGGCTCGGAAAAATGCTGACTTACAGGCGTTCCTCGAATTTTCTAAAATTCACACGTACACCGTGACACGCCATAACGGGATGATCGAATACCGCTTCACAAACTTGCGTTATTTCTCTAAAAACATGTATCCGTTTGTTGCCGTCGTTATCGTCGACGAGCAGACGAATGACGTGTTGTCATCGTTTACAGGTTGGGTGTTTAGTGAAGACAGCCTTCAGAAAAAATTGGTATACGAACAATAAAAAGTCGCTCAGATGAGCGACTTTTCTTATGCTTCCGATTCAGTGAATTGGAGCTCGAACTCGAATTTGACTTTCTTATCGACGAGGACACCACCCGCCTCAAGCGCTTGGTTCCACGTTAATCCATAGTCCTCACGGTTGAGCGACCCTTCTCCGGAGAAGGCGTGTTTCGTGTTGCCCCATGGGTCTTTGGCGCTTCCTTCATACTCCACTCCGAACGTCTCTTCCCGAGTCGTTCCTCGAATCGTTAAATCCCCTGTCACTTCGAATTCTCCGCCCCCTTTTGAACGGAAAGAAGTGGAATGAAAGACGAGATGCGGATGCTCCTCGGCATTGAAGAAATCGCCTGAACGGAGGTGATTATCCCGATCCGTGTTGTTGGTGTCGATCGATGCTGCCTGAATCGTCACTTTCACACTCGCATTCGCTAAATCGCTCGGCTCACCGTTCGCCTTAATATCAAATTCTTTGAACTCGCCCTTCACCTTGGAAATCATCATGTGCTTGACCGTGAACGTGATCGAACTATGCGCCGGGTCAACTTGATATGTCTTAGCCATCGTGACTCACTCCTTATGGATGAATTAATGTGTACAATCTACTCATTTCCACAAATCTTGAGTTCAAAACGTTTTTACAAAAGATTGACAAATTATTGTCAAAAAATTTTGACTTTTATCACATCGTACCGTTACGATGAAAAAAGGGAGTCGTTCGCTCACTGAAAAATGTAAGCGCATACATAACTCCTCTATCTCGTATGAAAAGGGAGGAACGATCATGATTTATGAAGTACCGAACTCAGCAGGAACGAAAGTACAGTTTAAAGACCGTTATGAGAACTACATTAACGGAAAGTGGACCGCACCGGCTGGTGGAGAATACTTTGAAAACACATCTCCTGTAAATGGGAAAGTATTATGTGAAGTCGCCCGCTCAACGAAAGAGGATGTTGAACTTGCTTTGGATGCCGCTCATGCAGCCAAAGAGGATTGGGGCAAAACGTCTGTCACGGAACGTTCTGTCATCTTGAATAAAATTGCAGACCGCATGGAAGAGAACCTTGAAGTGCTCGCCTATGCGGAAACATGGGAAAATGGGAAGGCAGTTCGGGAAACGCTCAACGCTGACCTTCCGCTCGCCATCGACCACTTCCGTTACTTCGCAGGGGTCATCCGCTCACAAGAAGGTGGCATCAGTGAACTCGACCATGATACGGTCGCCTATCATTTCCATGAGCCGCTCGGTGTCGTCGCTCAAATCATTCCGTGGAACTTTCCGATTTTGATGGCGGTGTGGAAACTCGCGCCGGCACTCGCTGCCGGAAACTGTGTCGTCTTAAAGCCGGCAGAACAAACCCCTTCTTCAATCATGGTTCTCATGGAACTCATCGAAGATTTATTACCACCTGGTGTCATCAATATCGTGAACGGTTTCGGTCTCGAAGCAGGAAAACCGCTCGCATCGAGTGACCGTGTCGATAAAGTCGCCTTCACCGGTGAGACGACAACGGGTCGCCTCATTATGCAATACGCTTCTCAAAACATCATCCCTGTCACGCTTGAGCTCGGTGGAAAGTCACCAAACATCTTCTTTGCCGACATCATGGACGCGGATGACGATTTCTTTGATAAAGCGATTGAAGGTCTCGTCATGTTCGCCTTGAATCAAGGGGAAGTCTGTACGTGCCCATCTCGCGCCTTGATTCAAGAGTCGATTTATGACAAGTTCATGGAACGCGTGCTAGAACGCGTCAAAGCAATCAAGCTCGGCAACCCACTCGATGCCGATGTCATGATGGGTGCACAAGCGTCGAACGAACAGATGGAGAAAATCCTGTCTTATCTCCAAATCGGGAAAGACGAGGGCGCAGAATGCCTAATCGGTGGAGAGCGCAACATGATGGACGGAGAGCTCGCGGATGGGTATTACATTCAACCGACGATCTTCAAAGGCCATAACAAGATGCGAATCTTCCAAGAAGAGATTTTTGGACCGGTCTTATCCGTCACGACGTTCAAAGACGATGCGGAGGCACTCGCCATCGCGAACGATACGCTTTACGGACTCGGGGCAGGCGTGTGGACACGAGACATGAACCGTGCATATCGCTTCGGTCGTGAAATTCAAGCAGGACGTGTCTGGATCAACTGTTACCACTCCTATCCGGCACATGCTGCATTCGGTGGTTACAAAATGTCCGGAATCGGTCGTGAGAACCATAAGATGATGCTCAGTCACTATCAACGTACGAAAAACATGCTCGTCAGCTACAGCGAACAAAAGCTCGGGTTCTTCTAAGATGGTGAGACGAGTCGAGGCCACCCCCGCCGCGCTCGAACTCATCGAACGTCTCAAATCAAAACACGGTCCCCTCCTCTTTCATCAGTCAGGAGGATGTTGTGACGGGAGCTCTCCCATGTGTTTCCCACGTGACGAGTTCATGGTGGGCGACCACGATGTTCTTCTCGGTGAAATCGGCGAGACGCCATTTTATATCCATGAGAAACAATATGATTATTGGAAACATACACAACTGATCATCGATGTGGTCGATGGTCGAGGTGGTATGTTTTCCCTTGAAGGTGTCGAAGGGAAACGATTTTTAGGACGTTCTCGAGTCTTTACAGAAGAAGAGCGTGAGACGCTGAAGCATGAAACCTAAGCAAAAGGACCCATTTCGATGGGTCCTTTATGATGTAAAAAACGATTATCCTCGATTGTAAAAAATATACATATGAATCATCTCGCTTCTTGTATAGTGGATACAAAGGGAGGGATTTGATGGCTTCACTACTAACAGAATTGTTCGAAGGTATTTTCGTCACCTTGATTAGCATATTCGCACCCATTTTTCTCGTCCTCACACTTATCATCCTCTACAAGGTCAAACGTTATCAAAACAGTCAGTATTCTCAACAAACTCGACATTCTTACTTCAAAGTGGTCCAAGACACCGGTCTATTCGGAGAATACTTATGTGTGGCGGAGATTGAGTCAAAGTTCTTCCAACCGTTAATTCTGACAAACCTGTATCTCCCCCATCCTTCTAAAAAAGATCGAACCACTGAAATCGATGTCATTTTAATCAACCAATCCGGGGTACATGTCATCGAGTCTAAAAACTATAGCGGTTGGATATTCGGTCGGGCACGTGACCAATACTGGACGCAGACACTCCCCCGCCGTAAAAAACAACGCTTCTTCAATCCAATCAAGCAAAATGAATTGCATCTCAAAGCCATCAAGCAAGTGCTTGGAGTGGACCGAATCCATCTCCACTCATGGATCGTGTTCAGCAATCGTTCGACGCTCAAAAAAATTGAATCTACCGAGGTCCCTGTGCTCAATCGCCAAAAATGGATCAAAGAGCTGATCACCTATCAGGATTTTGTATTCGATCTTGATGAGCAAGTCCGACTATACGAAATCTTACGCTCCTTCACACAAGTCGACACGACTGTCACCTTGAAACATATCGAAGACATCAAATCGACAATCAAGCAATAAACGAACATCCCCGTACTCAGATGAGCGCGGGGATGTTTCGTCATTTACTCTGCATTTTAAAGCGTAAATACAACTCGTTATAGTAAGCGTTCATGCGCTTTCCTAGGTTTTCATATACTTCAAGGTCTTGTGTCACTTCACGAGACGGGTAGAACCGTTCATCCGATGTGACTTCTTCATCCAAGAATTCGAGAGCCGCTTCGTTCGGTGTTGAGTATCCGACATAATCCGTGTTACGTGCCGCAATCTCAGCATCTAACATAAAGTCGATGAACTGATGTGCCCCGTCCACGTTTTGTGCCGTACTTGGGATGACGAGGTTATCAAACCAGAGATTCGTGCCTTCTTCCGGAATGACATACGTCAGTTCTTCATTCTCATACATGATTTCTGACGCATCGCCGGACCAGACGACGGCTGCCGCTGCTTCACGGTTCGCCATCAGCATTTTGATTTCGTCTCCGACGATGGCTTTGATGTTCGGCCAAAGCATTTCCAACTTTTGCTCCGCCTCAATCAACTCATCTTTATTCGTCGTATTGAGGGAGTAACCAAGCGAGTTCAGGCCGAAGCCCATCACTTCACGTGTCCCGTCCGCAAGGAGAATGTCGTTCTCGAGCGGCATTTCCCACAGGTCGTTCCATGAAGTGATCTCACCATCGACTAGTTCAGGATTGTAGACGATCCCAACCGTGCCCCAGAAATAAGGAACCGAGTACTTGTTACCCGGGTCGAATGATTTATCGAGGAAGCGCGGATCGATATTATCAAAGTTTTCGAGTTTATCGTAATCGATTGGGAGAAGAAGATTCTCCTCTCTCATCTTACTGATCGCATAATCGGATGGAACGGCGACATCAAAAGCCGTACCGCCTTGCTCAATTTTCGTGAGCATCGCTTCGTTCGAGTCGAACGTTTGATAAACGACCTTCAACCCGCTCTGCTTTTCGAACTCACCGATCAAGTCCTCATCGATATAGTCTCCCCAGTTGTAGACGACCAGTGTGTTGTCGCCGCCGAATCCTTGCGCAGCATTCAGTTGCTGAATCCAAAGAAGGAGACCGAAGCTGACAATCAATGGTACAGCCAACATGATGACTAGTTTTTTCATCGTCTAACCTCCTTTGATCCTCGTTGCGCCAACACATAATATCCGATGACAAGGATGAGCGTGAAGAGGAACAGAATCGCAGACAACGCATTGATTTCAAGCGAGATACCTTGACGTGCCCGCGAATAGACTTCTACGGCGAGCGTCGTGAAGCCGTTCCCTGTCACGAAGAATGTAACCGCAAAATCATCTAACGAATAGGTGAGTGCCGTGAAGAAACCGGCAAATACCCCTGGCGTGATATATGGCAGAATGACTTTCGTCAATACGTCCCACGTACTGGCGCCTAGGTCACGTGACGCATCAATCAACGTCGGACTCATCTCTTGGAGCTTTGGCAACACCAAGATGACGACAATCGGAACCGAGAAGGCGATGTGCGACAAGAGGACCGAATAAAAGCCTAACTGAATCCCTAGCATCGTGAAGAGGATCAAGAAGGAGGCCCCGATGATGACGTCCGGGCTCACGATCAAGACGTTGTTCAATGATAAGAGGGACGTCTTCGTATACTTTTGTTTCGCCGTATAGATGGCGAGTGCCCCGATGACACCGAGCACGGTCGAAATCGTCGCCGAGAGCAGCGCGATGACGATCGTATTCAAGACGATGACGAGAAGTCTCGTGTCCGTGAAGAGCGACTTGTACCATTCGAGGGTGAACCCTTCGAAGTTACTCATCGTTCCGCCACTGTTGAACGAGTAGAAGACCAAATATAGAATTGGCGCATACAAGATGAAGAACACGGCCGCCAAGTATAGATTTGATAATTTGAATCGTTTACGTTTCATCGACGAACCGCTCCTTTCGCACCCCAGTCACGTGTGACGACCATGACGAGAACCATCGCCAAGATGAGGAAGACGGCAATCGTCGAACCCATCCCCCAGTTTTGCGTGACAAGGAATTGTTGTTCAATCGCTGTACCGAGTGTGATGACTCGGTTCCCGGCGATGAGTCGGGTGATCATGAAGAGTGATAATGCCGGAATAAAGACAATTTGAATCCCCGATTTGACACCGTCAAGCGTCAACGGGAAGATGACACGTCGGAACGTCGTCCAGTTCGATGCACCTAAATCACGGGATGCGTAAACGAGTGATGGCGGTAGCTTCTCAATGGCGTTGTAAATCGGCAAAATCATGAACGGGATGAAGATGTATACCGAAACAAAGACGAAACTGAAATCAGTGAATAGAATCTGTTTCGTCCCAATACCGATGGCTTCTAAAAATTGATTCGTAATCCCGTACGTTCCAAAAATACCAAGGAACGCATACGCCTTTAACAACAAGTTAATCCATGACGGCAGCAAGATGAGCAAGAGCCAAAGCTGTTTGTGCTTCGTCTTCGTCAACAAGTATGCCGTCGGATACCCGACGAGTAACGAGAAGAACGTAATGAGAAACGCATACCAGAACGACGAGAGCGTCATCGACAAATACGTCGACGTGAAGAACGTCTGATAGTTTTCTAAACTCAAATTCCCATCGATATCAAAAAAGGAATAATAGACGACGAGGACGAGTGGTGCGATGACGAACAAGGCGATCCAAATCCAATAGGTCGTCAAATATACCGTCTTT
Organism: Exiguobacterium sp. s131; assembly: GCF_018617345.1. Classification (GTDB taxonomy): domain Bacteria; phylum Bacillota; class Bacilli; order Exiguobacteriales; family Exiguobacteriaceae; genus Exiguobacterium; species Exiguobacterium profundum. The sequence goes on from NZ_JACSJX010000003.1 coordinate 17,885, forward strand.
GCGGTCTGATTAGTTTGATTCATGAGGGACCTCCTCGTAGGATTCGAGACGACGGTCAAATTCTTCTTCTGTTTCACCTAGTCGCATGACGTGAATCGCTTCTTCGTCAAACGTCAATCCGATTTTTGATCCGACGATTGATTTCTTCGTCGAGTGGACGAGCCATTCGTTTCCTTCTTGGTCATAACAGCAAATCTCGTAGTGGACACCTCGGAACAATTGAGAATCGACGTCGACAACGAGTTTTGCTGCATCGACCGATGTCATCTCTAAGTCTTCCGGACGAATGATGACCTCAACTTTTTCATTGCGGTCAAATCCTTGGTCGACACAGTCAAACGTTTTACCAGCAAACGTGACGATATTGTCTTCCGGCATGACACCCGGCACGATATTCGATTCACCGATAAAGTCTGCAACGAAACGGTTGATCGGTTCATCGTAAATATCAGTCGGTGTCCCACTCTGAACAATTTTCCCGTTGTTCATGACGAAAATCTCATCCGACATGGCGAGCGCCTCTTCTTGGTCATGTGTGACGAAGATGAAGGTGATGCCAAGACGTTGCTGTAACTCACGAAGTTCATATTGCATCTCCGTACGAAGTTTCAAGTCTAAGGCAGAGAGCGGTTCATCAAGGAGAATGACCTCCGGCTCATTTACGATTGCGCGGGCGATGGCGACACGTTGACGCTGTCCACCTGACATCTCATCGATTTCGCGCGAGCCGTATCCTTCTAAGTTAACAAACTTGAGAGCCTGCTCCACTTTCGCTTTCACATCTGCTTCTTTCAATTTTTTAATGCGGAGGCCGAATGCGACATTCTCAAATACGTTTAAATGAGGAAACAGCGCATAATCTTGGAACACGGTGTTCACTTGTCGTTTGTTGGCGGGCACATCGTTGATCCGCTTCCCGCTGAAGTGAATATCTCCTTCGGTCGCATCGGTAAATCCGGCGATGAGACGCAAAATCGTCGTCTTCCCACATCCCGATGGACCGAGAAGCGTATAAAATTTCCCACGCTCAATCTCAAAACTGATATCTTCAAGGACGACTGTGTCGTCGTAACGCTTTGACACGTGGTCAAAGCGAATAATTGTCTCTGCATTCATGCTGTTTCCTCCTCTGTTGACTTATAAATATGAATGGGTCGCGACGATGAGACATTCGCTCTCCCCGTCGTTGTCGTTGACGAGTTGATGCGAATCCGAGGCGACATAATAAAGGGTTTCCCCTGTCTTGGCAAAATATGTGTGGTTCCCTAATTTCAAGGCGATTTTGCCGGACAAGACGTATACGAGCGTCTCCGAACGCGAAGGCTCATATTGTTTGAACTCTCCATGTTTGAAAAATGTGACAAGGATGGGCTCCATCTCTTTTTCATTCGATTCCGGGATGAGCCATTCTGTCCGATATTTGCGTTCTTCATCCGTATAGATGGTGCGATCGTCAACGGTATACACCACTTTTTGATTCAAGTCTTCATCGAAAAACTCTTTCGGGGAACTCCCGAGGACATTCAATAAATCAAATAACGTTTCTAGTGAGGGAGAGCTTAAATCCCGCTCGATTTGAGAAATATATCCTTTACTCAAATCGGTACGTTCCGCCAGCTCCTCTTGGGTCAATCCTTTTTTGATTCGGAGCCGCTTAATGTTTTGACCTACTTCCAACGACTGAACGCCTCCTTCGTGTTTAGTGAAACATGAGTTCAACTAAAGAAAGTTTATCTATACTATACTTTAAAACAAACTATTAGCGACCTTCATTATAACGAATTGTTGACGAATTGCAATAAAAAAAGTCACGCCCTAAGGACGTGACTCAGTGTAAATTCCGTTCAGACATCAAATGCTTGAACTTTTCGTTTTTCGTTTGGAACAAATGGAGCTGTGCCCCATATGCATCGATCTGTTGAATGACGTATTGGAATGCCTTTGCTTCTCCCGGATATGGTTCGCCCGCCTTGGCAAGTGAGGTCTCAAAATCTTCCCATAACACCTCAACCCACGTCACCGCTTCTGAATCGTTCAAGACGTCATTTTTCTCTTTTAGAACGATTGCAAGCCGTTCATATTGTTCGTTCCGGTTCATCGCTTCACCTCCGACAATTCTGAGAGCGGGATGGCCCGTTCTGTCATCTCGCCTTCAAACGTCCCCCAGCCCATGACGCCGTTGACGAATTTCAAGCGAAACGGACGGTCATTGTAATTGACGACATATGTTTCACCTGGACGAAACGATGATGGGTCAATCAAATAGCTTTCGGCAATCGCAATCCGTCGAAGGACGACTTCAATTTCGCTGACCATGCCCATCTGTTCAGCCTTTCGTTTCCGTTCATGTAATACTTGAATCTCTTGCTCTAACTCATATTTCGATAAGTCACTTAACCGCTTTTCCATATCGTTCACCTCGATGTAAGCGTATCAGATTTTACGAAAAAAGAAAAAGACGAGACTGAGTACGTGACTCAGTTCGCCTTGAAGTTGTAAAGCGGCTTGATGATTTGATCGATTTGAATGGCCGGTTCGATATAACGAACAATTTCTTTCATCGACTTATACACAAATGGTGATTCATCGATTGTCGATGGGCGAACTGATGTCGACCAGACACCTTCCATCGAACGTTTGAATTCTTTGAAATCGACGCGTTTCCGCGCGGCCGACCGAGACATGATCCGACCTGCGCCGTGTGGACCCGAGAAGTTCCAGTCTGGATTCCCTTTCCCCGTACAGATGAGCGAACCGTCTCGCATGTTCATCGGAATGATGACTCGCTCTCCTTCTTTAGCGGAGATGGCACCTTTTCGCAGGATCATCGCATCATGATCGATATAGTTATGGACGGTGTCGAATTGATCGACGATGTTCCAATTCATCGCTTCAACGATTACATCAGTCATCGCACGACGGTTCGCCGCCGCGTATTGTTGAGCGATGCGCACGTCATGCATGTAATCGTCCATATCCGCTCCCTCCACATAAGCCAGGTCTCGAAATGGTTTCCGTGACGCACGCTCTGTTTCCAGATAAGCCGAGATTTCTTGTTGTCGACCTAAGGCTTTCAAACGCTCAATTTCTTCTTTTACATCATGTGTTTCCATCATGTGTTGAATCGCTCGCTCCTGATAGTGATCGGCAATCTGCACCCCAAGATGGCGCGAACCGGAATGAATGACAAGAAACGTACGTCCCGAGTCATCTCGGTTCACTTCAATAAAGTGGTTCCCCGAGCCGAGCGACCCGACCGAGCGCAAGGCTCGGTCGAGTTTATACGGCGCTCGCACCTCTTCTAATGGAAGTTCAGATGCGTATGGATGAACCTTCTCCCGAATGTTCATCCCGCTCGGTACGAGTTCACGAATGAGGTCATCGAGTCGTTGAAAATCGATCCGCTTGGCTTTGATCTCCGTACAAAGCATCCCACACCCTAAATCGACACCGACCAGGTTTGGCACGACTTTGTCTTGAATCGTCATCGTCGTTCCAACGACCGATCCTTTCCCCGCATGCATGTCCGGCATGATCCGAATCGATGCCCCTTGTGTGAACGGTTGGTCGAGCAATGTTTCAATTTGATTCCGCGTCATATCATCGATTCGTTCGTTAAACACTTTGGCGCGGTTATATTTCCCCTTGATTTCCATGTGACCTCCTTAACTGATGGCTTGTTGTTTACTCTGTAATTCATGCATTCGTGCGTAGACACCACCATACTCGATGAGTGACTGGTGATTGCCTCGCTCAATGATTCGCCCGTGGTCGAGAACGAGAATCTGGTCCGCTTCCCGAATCGTCGAGAGTCGGTGCGCGATCACAAATGTCGTCCGACCGTACGTGAGTGTCTTGAGCGCGTCCTGAATCAATGCCTCCGTCTCCGAGTCGACGCTCGCTGTCGCTTCATCGAGGACGAGGATGGCCGGGTCAAAGACGAGGGCGCGTGCGAAACTGACCAGCTGTCGTTCTCCACTCGAGAGTGAAGCTCCACGCTCGATCACCGGCTCATCGATGCCTTGCGGTAGCTGCTTCACGAAGCGGTCTGCCCCGACGGCTGTGAGTGCTTTCCATACCTGTTCGTCCGTAATCGTCTCATCTCCAAGCGTGACGTTCGTCCGAATCGTTCCAGTGAATAGGAACGGGTCTTGTAAGACGATCCCGAGATGGTCTCGTACCGCCTGCGTCGGTAGATTTGTCACGTCCATACCATCGATTCGGAGGACTCCGGCGGATGGGTCATAGAAACGCATGAGCAAGTTCATGATTGAACTCTTCCCGCTTCCGGTATGCCCAACGAGTGCGACCGTCTCACCAGGAGCGGCGTGTAGTTCAATCTGTTGCAACACCGGTTTCCCTGCTTCATAACTGAAGGTCACGTCATCAAAGACGACATCCCCTTTAAAGCGTGGAAGACGTTCCGATGAGACCGGTTCCCCTTTCTCGTCGAGCAGTTGGAACATCCGGTCGGCCGAGACGAGCGCTTGTTGGAGTGGTGACAATTGGTTCATGATCTGTGTCACCGGCTCAAAGATCCGCGAGACATAGTCGATATACGCGTACAGAATCCCAAGTGTCAAGACACTTCCCGTACCGAGCGTTTGGGCCCCGACAAACCAGATGAGTAAGGCGAGCGCCATGTTTCGGAAGAAATTGACGAGGTTGTGGCTCATCAACGCATCCAATTTCAACAACTTTCGTCTCGTTTGGAAGTTGTCGCTGTTCTTCTCATTGAACTCGTCATAAACGAGATTTTCGCGGACGTATGATTGAATGATTGGCATCGTTTGAATGCTCTCATTCAACTGCGCGTTCATATCCGCGACGAGTGCGCGGACACGGAAGTTATTTTTTGTCGAGAAACGTTGGAACAACTTGATCCAGACGATGACGACCGGGATGATAATGAGCGAGACGAGCCCTAGACGCACGTCTAGGAAGAACATCGCAATGAGTACCCCGATCATCATGACGACACTTTGGAAGACGCGAGCAAGCACTCCTAAATACAGGTCGCGAATCGTCTCGGTATCATTCGTGACACGACTGACAATCTTCCCGATTGGTGTCTGGTCAAAATAGCGTACCGGAATCGTTTGGAGATGCTTCATCACATCAAGACGCATCGTTTTGACAATTTTATGCGCCGACCGTTGTAGGAGCATCTGTTGTCCCCAGTTCAATCCGGCCGCAAATAGTAACAGGACGACGTAAAGTCCCGATAAGAGAAGGACAGCTCGTAAATCCGTTTGATAGAACTGGAACACGTCGGTCGACGAGAGCGCGGCAATGTTGTCATATGTCGCCGTCTCGTCTCCTCTTGAAATCGTCAGCACGTCGCCATCGACTTCACGGACGCCTCCGCTCATAATCGCCTCAGGTACGAGATAGTACCCATCGGTCGTTTGGACAATCGAGACCGGCTGAATCACATCTTGACCGTCTAGTCTCGTTTCTTTCTCATACGATTCTCCATTAAAGGAAACACTACCGCCGGATTCGACTTGAACCCAGTCACGCTCGATGGCGACAATATGCTCATCGATAATGATTTTGGCGATATACGGCCCGGCAAGTTCTGCACCAACCGCTAAAAAGAGTAATGTCAGTCCGAGGAAGATGGAGCGCTTCACTTGCTTGGCATAACCAACGAGTGAGCGGATCGTCTTCTTCCGGCGGACCGGATCTAATTCATATTGATCGATCATGAGAGATTCCCCCTTTCCCGGATTACTCCGTCTCTCCTTGTCGAATAAATTGTTCATAGTACCAACCGTGTCGTTCCATCAGTTGGTCGTGGGTGCCGCGCTCGGTAACTCGTCCATCTTGAAGGACGAGAATTTGGTCAGCATGTGCCACCGCAGAAAGACGGTGCGCCACGATAAAGGTCGTCTTCGCCTCACGGCTCGTGCGGACCGAATCGATTATGCGTGATTCCGTCTTCGCATCGACTGCTGAGAGCGAATCGTCAAGAAGCAGAATCTCAGGATTTTTCAGTAAGGCGCGTGCAATCGACAATCGTTGCTTTTGTCCACCTGACAGCATGACCCCTTGCTCCCCAACGACGGTATCGAGACCGTTCTCCAAGTGTTCGATGTCTGTATCGAACGCCGCGAGATGAATGGCTCTGTCGAGTGCTTCATCCGAGACATCATCGACTCCGAAACGAATGTTATCACGCACCGTTTTTGAGAATAGGAGGTGCTCTTGTGACACATACCCACTCCAGCCACGGACCGTTTCAAGTTTAATGTCCGAGATTGGCACCCCGTTCACGAGAAGGGAATCGTCAATCGGATACTCCCGGAGCAATTGACGTAACAACGTCGTCTTCCCAGCTCCAGTCGGTCCGACAATCCCAATCGTCTCACCACGCGAGACGTGCAGGACGATGTCTTCTAACGACTCCCGATTCGCGTTTGGATAACGGAATGAGAGCGATTTGAAGGTGATCTTCTCCGGTACATCGATGTGAACCGTTCCGGTTGACGAAACGTCCGGTACCTCATTCATCGTTGTCTCAATCCGTTCCAAGCTCGCCGTTCCTCGTTGGACGACGTTGATGAGTTCCCCGAAGGCATACATCGGCCAAATCAACATCCCTAAATAAATGTTGAAGGAAACGAGTTGACCGAGCGTGATGTCGTTCGTAAAGACGAGATACGTCCCGAACGAGAGTCCGATCAAATAGCTGAGTCCAACGAGTAATTTGATGACCGGCTCAAACAAGACGTCGATTTTAGCGACATGCATGTTTTTCGCCATCACGTCATCCGTGATGGCATCAAATTTTTTCGTATCCGCCTCTTCTTGGACGAAGGAGCGGACGACCCGAAGACCGGAGATGGATTCAACGACTTGGTCGTTCATCACGCCGAACGAATCTTGGGCTGCCGTGAAACGTGTATGAATCTGACTCCCAAGTTTATTCATCGACCAGGCGAGAATCGGCATCGGCAAAAGTGCTGCGAGCGTCAACTTCCAATCGATGAACACTCCCATAATCGTCAAGGCGATGAGCGTCATGTTGAACGAGTCGACTAATGTCATGACCCCAAATCCCGCTGTCCGCTCCACCGCTTTTAAGTCATTCGTCGCAAGTGCCATCAAGTCACCTGTGCGATGTTGTTGATAGAAGCGCGGTGTTTGTTTGAGGAGGTGACCAAAGAAGCGACCTCTCAATTTCTTTTCAAGTAAAAAGGCTGTCCCGAAGAGTCGGGCAATCCACAAGTACGACATCACGTACGATAACACCATAATGCCGAGTAGCGACGATACAATCAGAATCAATCGCTCTGTCGTCAAACTTCCTTCACGAATCGCATCGATCGCCTGACCAATAATCCAAGGCGGCAGCATATCTACAACCCCTGTGATGATCAGTAAAATGATCGCAATCACATACGTTCGTTTCTGTCTTTTAATAAACCAATCCAATTGCTTAATCAGTTTCATGACTGATTTCCCCCTTCCGCCTCACCCATCCAAGCACGCAAAAAAGCGCACTCCACCTGATTGTGCAACCAATCAAATGAAGCGCGCTTGAAGTAGTCTTCAGTCTTTTGCATGGTCAGGGAAAGGACACTACCCCTATCCAGCTGCCAATGTCACGCAGTTAAATACGAGTAGCCATATGATGTTTTGAGTGTGTTTGTGAGTGCAATGTTGTTCATCATTCTGGCTCCTCTCGTTTCATAGTTTTAAAATCTACTCAAACCTTAGCAGACTGTTCTGAAAATTGTCAACATTATTCTGTAAAAAAATTGTAACTTGATTTAGTTTAAGAAAAACATGCCTAAAATGAGACCAATGACCCCCGTCGCCGTCACGTAGTAAATCATCGGCATGAACGTATAACGGATGATAGTCCCTTCCTTGCCGAGCAACCCGGCAACCGAGGCAACGGCTACGACGTTCAACACACAGATCATGTTCCCTGCGTTCGCCCCTGCCATCTGCATCGATAAAGCGAGCGTGTTATCAAGTCCAACAGAATCCGCAACGTTTGTCGTCAAACTCGAGAACATCATGTTCGAAAACGTCGCCGAACCTGAAACGAAGGCACCAAGGGCCCCAATCCACGGAGCGACAAGTGGCCATACTCCGCCGAGCGTGTCGGCAGCCGCCGTCGCGAGTTCGACTGGCATCGAAGCGAGTCCGGCGCCACCATTTTCAGAGTGGATGAATATACGAACCATCGGAACCGATGCCGCTAACGTGATGGCCGTCCCGACGACTCCAAGTGTTGTCGCCTTAAACACCGATGTCACTTGTGACCAACTCATGTTGTGTAAGAAGAATGTCGCAATAATCGTCAGGATAAACATAAAACCTGGTGAATAAAATGGTTCCCAAGACGTCGAAACCCCTTCTACCCCGAGGATGTCCGGGAGATTGATTCGGACACTGCGAGCGAGTTCGTTTAAAAATGGGACAGTACGGGTGAGCACTAAGAAAATCGTCAAAATAAGATAAGGTGCCCACGCCTTCCACTGAGGCAATTCTCGTGTGGTTGATTTGAGCGTCACTTTCTCAGCAGATGGTTCTAGCTCATCCACATATCCATCAAACGTCCAGACGCGTTTCGGCATGAGAATGCCTTTACGAGCCATGGCCACGAGAATGACCAGACCGGTTAAACTACCTAGCATGCCACCGAATTCAAATCCGAGGATGAGTGTCCAAATGTACGCCGGTACGCTGTACAATAACGCCGCCACAATCGCAATCGGAAATACCTCGAGTGCGGGTTTTATTGACTTCTCCTTACTGAAGAAACGCGTCAACATCAAAATTAAAATGAATGGGATGAATAGTCCGACTACCATGTCGATCAACACCGTCTGTAAGACGACCTCTGTCAAGAAGGCAATCGACTCAGGCTGGTTCACATCTAAAGATAGGCCGTTCCCGATCCCGATAAGTGCCGGTGTCCCGACCGCACCAAATGTTACGGCCGACACGTCTGCGGATAGCGCGATGACAACGGCGGCAATCGGTGGAAACCCGAGTGCGATCAAGAGCGGTGCTGCAACCGTTGCAGGCGTCCCGAATCCAGATGCGCCTTCAATAAATGAAACGAATAACCATCCGACAATCAAAACTTGAATTCGAGGGTCGGGTGTGATGTTGACGAATCCGGAACGAATCGCGTTCATCCCGCCCCCTTCTTTCATCGTATTCATCATTCCGATTGCCCCGTAGACAATCCATACTGTCGTGACGGCGATGACGAGTCCTTGTAATGTCGCCGCCATAATTCGTGTCGCATCCAATTGCCAGACGAAGAACGCTAAAATCGCCGTCGTCACGAGTGACAAGGGCATGGCTACCGATGCAGGTAAACGCATAATGACCAATAAGATGAGCACGGCCACAATCGGTGTCAGTGCTGTAATCCATTCTAAAATCGTCAATGTAGACCCACCTTTTCGTGTTTTCCCCTACCGTAAACAGATGTCCCATCACGATTCTTCTTCAGCGATTCGATCTAACGTACGTTCAATCACATCATACGGAAATCCTTTGCGCCGAAGCTGCATCTTCATGCGCTGTTTGCGTTCGAACGCGTCGTACCCGCTGAACTTCCGACTCAACTTCTCAGCCTGTTTCCGACATGCCACAACCTCGACATCTTCGTCCTCTTCTTCCCAAAAAGTTTGAATCGCCTCTGAAATAATATCAAAGGTAAACCCCCTTTGCATCAGGGTTTGTTGAATTCTTTGTTGCACTTCTGTGGCAGAACGACGATTTGTTTCCAGTTGTTTCCTTTTCACGAACTTTCCAGCCTTCTCTACGAGATCTTCGTGTGAGATTGATTCTAATACGGATTCAACAACGTCCGTTGGGATTCGGAGCTGTTCGAGCTCGCGTTTGATTTTGATCGGTCCACTTGGACTTGTGTTGAATTTCGTTTGGACATACGCTTTTGCGAACTCCTCATCATTCAAATAGCGCTGCTCGATTAGTCGCGTGATGGCATGTTTGATAGCAGATTCACTTAACTCTTTCTTCACGAGATAGTCCCTTACCTCTGAAATGGCGCGCATTCGATACGATAAATAATTGATGGCCAACTTATAGGCTTTCTGAGCTTCTTCCGCCTCAAGGACGTCTTGCACAAAATCGTCTTCGAGCTCCATCCCTTTTGTGAGCCCGTACTTGATGAATACGTCAACATCGATGGCGAACGCAAACTCCTCTTTCCCCTCCCGTTCGATGAAGACGTTCAGTCGATCTTGGTTCTTCTTTTGGGTCGTGAACTTTGCAATTTTCACAACGACTCCCCTCCATTCCATGTTTCTAACATATCACGTTCAAGAAACGTAGAGGATTTTTGATAAGTTAGAAGAAAGGGTATTCATCTGGATATACTGACTTATACCCATTTTAGAAACAACACATGATATCGGAGGGAATTTCATGAAAATCGCAATCACTGGTGGAACCGGGCTCATCGGTCAACCACTCGTTCGTGCACTCGCCGACGCCGGACATCAAGTCGTCGTGTTGACGCGTCATCCACGTCCCCGCCATCGCGGGGTATCGTTTATCGAATGGTTGACACCGAATAGTAAACCAGAAGAGGAACTCGAAGGAACAGATGCGTTCATTCATTTGGCCGGCGCCTCAATCAACGACGGGCGATGGACACACAAACAGAAACAAGCCATCCTTCAAAGTCGAATCGAAGGGACGAAGGAAGTCGTCCGGATCATTCAACAGTTGAAACAAAAGCCACAGGTCGTCATTAGCGGCTCGGCCATCGGCATATACGGTGAAGATCGTTCCATTACGTATTCCGAAGAAACCCCATTACCGACACGGACTAATTTCCTCGGGAATGTCTGCGTCCTCTGGGAACAGGAAGCAGAACCCATTCGTGATTTAGGCGTTCGTCTTGTGACGATGCGCACCGGCGTCGTCTTATCGAATGATGGCGGTGCCTTCCCATTAATGAAACTCCCCTATCAGTTCGGGGTCGGTGGTAAAATTGGTTCAGGAGAGCAATGGGTTCCTTGGATTCATTTAGACGACCTCGTCCGCTTGTTCGTGCATGTCATCGAGACCGATTCTATCGAAGGACCGGTCAACGGTACTGCACCTACACCGGTGACGATGAACGAGTTCGGGAAGACGATTGCGAACGTGATGCACCGTCCTCACTGGATTCCGGCACCTGCCCCAATGATGGAACTCGTCCTCGGTGAAAAGAGCGTTATCGTCCTAGAAGGTGCGAAAGTCGTTCCTACGAAGGCACTTCAACACGGTTTCGACTTCCGCTATGAAACATTGGAACCGGCTCTAACACAACTACTACAAGATGTTTAAGGAGAATGAATTGTGAGTCACTTACTAATCCGAAATGCCCATATTTACCCCATCACTGCCCCCCATTTTTACGGAGACCTCCGTGTTCGGGACGGGAAAATTGTCGAAATGTCCGATTTACTTGAACCGACTGACGGGGAGCATGTCATTGAAGCCGAAGGAAACTTTTTATTCCCCGGCTTCATCGATGCTCACACCCACCTCGGATTATATGATGAAGGAACCGGCTCTGTCGGAAACGACGCCAATGAAACGGTCGAAGCGATGACGCCTCATGCACGTGCGATTGACGGGGTATACCCGCTTGACGAAGGATTTCAAGAAGCGCTGATGGCAGGCGTAACCGCCGTTCAGGTCATGCCAGGAAGTATGAACGTCATCGGTGGTGTGACCAGTGTCATCAAAACACACGGTCGCTATATTGACGACATGATCGTCCGTCGTTATGCCGGATTGAAGATGGCGCTCGGCGAAAACCCGAAACGGATTCATAGTATGGGGAAAACCGGTGATTTGACGCGGATGGGGATTATGGGGTTGCTTCGTGAAGCGTTCCGTACCGTCGGGTCGACCAAAACGATCGGAACGTTCGGCAGTCAGATGATTCAACTTGCCCTCGACCGAGAGATGCCGATTCGTGTGCATGCCCACCGCGCCGATGACATTTTATCTGTCGTTCGCTTTGCCCAAGAGTTCAATCTCGACTATCGTATCGAACATTGTACAGAAGGTCATCTTGTCGTTGAAAAACTACAAGAACTCGGTGTGAAACATGTCACCGTCGGACCGACGTTTACTCGAAAATCTAAAATCGAGCTTCAGAACAAGACGTGGGAGACGTATCGCATTCTCCATGAGCACGGCATGATTGTCTCCATCACGACCGATCATCCGTACACGCCGGTCCAATATTTGAACTTGTGCGCCGGACTTGCAGCACGTGAAGGACTGCCTGTCGACATCGCGTTACGCGGAATCACCATCAATCCAGCTGAATCACTAGGTGTCGCCGACCGAATCGGCTCTCTCGAAGTCGGAAAAGATGCCGATTTGGTGCTTTGGAGTCACTTCCCGCTCGACTACTTATCGAAGCCGATTATGACGATTGTGAACGGTGAAGTCGTGTACAAAACGGACCGTGCTGAAACCCATCATGAGGTCGAGTAATTTTCATTATTTTTCATAAGGGTTTTTACGCATAATTTACTTGCTTTTTTAAAAATACTATATAAAATTATCTTGTAACTTCATAAAGCAGCCAAGGCGGTTCGAACAGCGAAGCCAGAAGTATGCTTTCGTTACGACTATTCTTCAGCGGTCTGAAATAGGAGGAGGAATGTAAAGGTGCTCAAATTTCGTGAGCTCACCGACTGCGCGGAGTTGTTCGAACTGATGCAACACCCAGATGTCTTTCCGTATGTCCGTCAAAAGACGGTCCATTTTGACGAGTTTTTATTTAGCACGAAGCAAATCATCGAGCTAGAAGAGCAAGGAAATATCATCTCACGTACCATCACGAACGAGTATGGCACCCCGATTGGGACGATCAGCTTGTTCGATGTCGAATCCGGCTATGGATTCCTCGGCACGTGGCTTGGCAAGCCGTATCACGGCAAAGGTTATAATCAAGTGGCGAAAGAGGCGTTCTTCTCAGAACTGTTCTTCGAGCTTGATATTGAGAGCGTTTTTTTAAAAATCCGTAAATCGAATGAACGATCGATTGCGGCAGCAGAGAAGCTCCCGTACGCGTTTTGCGCGAACGAGATCCGCTCTGAACTGCTCGCGGAGATCAACCAAGGTGACGTGGAGTATGTTTTATACGAGGTATCCAAGTCGAGCTTCCAATTGTACTTGCATGCCCTGCACGTCCCGGAATACGAAGTGCCATACGAGGCACAACTCGAAGCATGAGCCAATTCTGTCAAAGAATTGGCTTTTTTGTGGCGTTTTTGTGTGGATTTGATGGAGGGAACTTGTCGGAGCCGAATAAATCTGTTCTAATTCGAAGAGATAGGTATGATAGAAGTATGAGGGATTTATCACAACTCCCGTTAACCGTTTTGCAAAGGAGAATGGCATATGTCAGAATCAATGTTTCGTATCCTCGTGACCGACGACGAAGAACAAATGCGCGATTTACTTGTATCAAATTTAGAAAAAGAAGGGTATGAGACGGTCACCGCCTCAAACGGCCTTGAAGCGATTGAACGTTTGAAAGAAGAGACGTTCCATCTCGTCTTACTTGATGTGATGATGCCGGAACTCGACGGATTGACGGCTTGCATGCGCATCCGTGAGTTCTCAAACGTACCCATCATCCTGTTGACGGCACGCTCAGAAGAGCTCGACCGCATTCACGGCCTCAAAATCGGGGCAGACGATTACATCACGAAACCGTTTAGCCCACGCGAATTACTCGCACGAATCGAAGCGACGCTCCGTCGCACGCACAGCTTCTCAAAAGAACAAGAAGCGACGTTTGATGTCGGGGTCCTCTCAATCGATATCGAAGGACGTACCGTCAGTGTGAAAGGGAAGATCGTCAACTTGACACGAAAAGAGTTTGATTTGCTCTACCTATTCATCACGAACGACGAAAAAGTATTCTCTCGTGAACAATTGCTCGATCAAATTTGGGGGACCGAGTATCATGGTAACCTTCGCACGGTGGATACTCACATTAAGACGCTTCGCCTGAAACTCGGCGAGGCGGGCGGTTATATTCAGACAGTCTGGGGAATTGGCTACAAATTCGAGGCAAACGGATGAAACGATACACGATCAGGAAGCGGATTTGGATTACCATCTGGACAGCCAGCCTCTTCTCAGCGTTCGTGTTTCTCATCATGACGTTTTATCTGTACGACAAGTTCTATATTCAAACGCAAGAAGAACTGCTCATCAATCGCGGTGAGAAACTTGTCACCATCTATAAGGCCGACGGTTTCTCGGACGCGTTCGCCGATAGTATGACGTACACGAACGAATTGACCGAAACGAAAGTGTTCCTCTCCTCCGTTCGAGAGGACACACTCGGCTCCGGTAAAACTTTTTTAAGGCAGCAAGACCTCGAACGGTTGCAGGACGGTTATGCCATCTCGGTGACCCGGAAACATCCGACCGAGGACGTCGACATTTTGATGACCGCATTTCCTCTCATCCGCGACGATGAACTCGACAATGCACTCATTTTGTATATGGAGCTCAGTAAAATCAGTGAACCGTTCCAACCGATTCGGCTCATGATCACGTTTTTACTCGTCCTCATGATTGTGAACTTGCTCATTTTTGGTAAACAGATCATCGACACGATCATCCAACCACTCATTCAGATGAAGCGTGCCTCTCAAGTCTATGCGCAAGGTGATTTCTCCCACCGCATTCCGATTGTCTACGATGACGAAATTGGTGAACTAGCAGACACGCTCAACTCGATGGCGGAATCGCTCGGACTTGTTGAAGAACAGCGTAAAGAGTTTCTCGCTAACGTCAGTCACGAACTTCGCACGCCACTCTCTTACATCCGCGGTTATACCGAGATGCTCCAAGATGAGTCATTGGATGAAAAAACGAGGGCGCAATATTACGACATCATCGAGAACGAGACGAACCGGCTTCAGCGCCTTGTCACGGACTTACTCGATCTCGCCCAGCTAGAGCGCGATTCGTACCCGATGACGAAAGAACCGGTCGTTTACTCGCAAGTACTTGAAGACGTCCTCTATCGTCTTGAACCGATTGCCCGTGCGAAAGGCGTGACAATCGAATCGGATTTAGACTTCGACTTGATCATCCTCGGTGACCATGACCGACTCGAACAAGTCATCGGCAATCTTCTCGACAACGCGCTCCGATATACGGATGCTGGCAAGACGATTCATGTGAAAACGTTCGCCGAAACCGAATATGCAATTACGGAAATACGTGACGAAGGTCGAGGCATCCCGAAAGAAGATTTAGACAAATTGACGGAACGCTTCTATCGTGTCAATAAATCACGGACACGAAAAGATGGCGGAACCGGCCTCGGTTTGGCCATTGCGAAGCACATTATCGAGCGTCATGAAGGGTCTCTTCATTTCAGCTCTGAAGTCGGACAAGGAACGACTGTCACTGTCGGTCTGCCGCTTCTACCTGACGATGAATTTGATATGTAAATAGGCAGCCGCGATGGCTGCCTTTTCTTTTCATATGTCTTTCCCTTTATATTGTTCGACCGACTCTCGTTCAAGTCGTTCGCGTTCGGCATGCGTCTGTGGAAAACCGTTCGCCTGCCATTCGGCACGGTGACTTGAATCAAGTTGCGTGAGCCCTTGCTCCGCTTCATCTTGATTCGCATCGACGCTTTCCCGTTCATCCATCTTCTGCCACGTATCTTCTTCCTCACGTTGCGAAAGCAGTGCCGCCACTTTTGGTGCAACGAGCGCCGCACCGGCAACACCTAAGACAATCCCCATCAACACTTTCCGATCCATCCTAACCCCTCCTTCACTATGCACTCTTCATTCCACCATTTTATAATCTCAAAACCATTATCGAAAACGTTTACAACATTTCTACGAGTGGAATGGCTAATGGAAGGAGGCGATTGGATGGAAAAGAAACGACCCACTTCGAAACGTCCGTTTGATAATCCGGACGCGGTAGACACGGACAAAGAAAGCATCTTTGACGAAGACGGCATGCAAACCGTCGACCCGATTCCTGTCGAGGAATTAAACGAACGAGTGAAGGATGAAAAGAATAAACGTCACTCCAAAGATGACTCAGTGAGTGAAAAGAAATATAAAGACACATAACAAGCTGCGGACAAACGTCCGCAGCTTGTTATGTTAAATCTTTTGGTGAAAATCCGTAAGGCAACATCTCTTCTTTCGTCATCACTTTCGTATCACCGTTCAAGTTTGCAAGAATCAACGTGAAATCTTCGCCAGCGAATTCAGAAATCACTTGGCGGCACGCACCGCATGGTGAAATCGGGCCTTCCGTGTCACCGACGACGACGACCGTTTCAATCGCGTCACTACCTTCTGACACGGCTTTAAAAATGGCTGTGCGTTCGGCACACATTGACAATCCGTACGAGGCGTTTTCCACGTTACATCCTGTAATTTCGTTTCCTGATGTATCGATGACGACAGCTCCTACTTTAAACTTTGAATACGGTGTATAGGCGCGTTTGCGCGCTTCGATGGCTTTATGGACGAGTTCTTGTACGCGTTCTTGTGAGATCATAGGATGTTCCTCCACTTCTATATTTGAAAAGAAGTCTGACATCTGAACTATATCGTGAAAACGCTTACGTGACAAGCCTTTTCACGGTCTCGTCAATATTTTTTCTTTTTCTTTTTCTCGAATACGACGACCGACTCGACATGAGATGTCTGTGGGAACATATCATACGGCTGTACGTAATTCACTTTGTATCCCGCTTTCATCAACTGGTCGGCGTCACGTGCGAGCGTCTGCGGGTTACATGACACGTAAACGATTCGCTTCGTTTTAGAAGAGATGATGGAATTGATCAATTGATGGTCCATCCCTGTGCGTGGCGGGTCGACTACGATGACGTCTGGGATCCATCCATCTTTTACCCAACGTGGAATCCAATGCTCGGCACGCCCTTCGACGTATGTGACATGGTTATAGCCATTTTCACGCATATGGTCATTGGCATCTTCGACCGCTTCCGGCACGACTTCCATTCCACGGATTTCTTTTGCATATGGGGCTAACCAAAGTCCGATCGACCCTACTCCTGCATACGCATCGATCACACGTTCTTCACCTGTCAATCCTGCGGCCTCGACCACTTCACGGTACATTTTTTCTGTCTGTGCCGGATTCAACTGGAAGAATGCGCGTGGTGATAAGTGATAATGAACGTCGTCTAATTGTTCATCCATTTTCTCCTGACCGGCGATGTGAACTGTCCGATAACCGAAAATAACACCCGAACGGTTTGCATTGATATTGATATGGAACGACACAACATTCGGCAATTCCATGATGCGGTCGCTCAATTCATCTAAATCAGGGACATCTTCATGTCCGACGACCAAAACGACTTGAACATCGTTCGTGTTATAACCCGAACGGACGACGATTGTACGCGCGTACCCCGTGTCGCGACGTGCATCGTAGACGGGAATATCGAGTTCGTTTAAAATACGGACAATCGCATTGTTGATGTTCGTCGTATCCCGTTGTTGTACCATACAGTGCTCGATTGGCACGAGATGGTTCGAGTTCGGTTTGTAGAGACCTGATACGATCTCACCGCGACGCGTGCCGAGTGGGAATTGTGACTTGTTCCGGTAATACCATGGATCTTCCATTCCGATTGTTGGACGGATATCCGATTTGTCCACGTTTAGTTTCGTCTTTTGACGGAAGGCGTTTCGAACGATTTCTTCCTTATACTCCATCTGCAGACGTGAACTCATATGTTGGATTTGGCAGCCCCCGCACTCATCGTAAATCGGACAAGGTGCTTTGACGCGGTCTTTCGAGTCGTTATCTCGTTTGACGACACGCGCTTCCGCATAGTTTTTTTCCACACGCGTGATTTCGACTTTGGCTCGTTCTCCCGGCAATAAGTTCGGAATGAAGATGACCATGCGATTAAGTGTCGCAATGCCTTCTCCATTAATGCCAAGTCGTTCGACCGTGACATCTTTAAAATCTCCTGTAATTAATTTCAATCTGATTCATCCTTTCGAGACGATTGTTCTAGGTCTTTGGCGTAACGCACTACTTTAGCGCGCAACGAATCAATGTCGGCTAACAGGCGATGTAAATCTTCAGGTGTCGTATGCTCGTCTAGCGTATTGACCGATAGACAGAGTAATTCCGTTCTCGATTTTAGGACGTTCATCTTTCCGGCAGTATCTGTTCGTGATTTACCCATCTTGTAATCGCTCCTTTGGTTCGTGACAAAGAGTTGCTATTATAGCATACTATTTCGTGTAACTTGATGAAAAGGTGGAATCCACATGCAAAACATCTCCCCAACTTTCGACCCTTGGGAAGCCTATCTCGACCAAGTCGAACACGGTCGACTCGTCTTATCCAATGTCGAAGTCACTACAACGAAGCTGTGTAACATGCGCTGCGAACATTGTGCGGTCGGTTATATGCTAGACCAAACAGAAGAACCAGAAGTTCCGCTCGACCTGTTGATTCAACGACTGGATGAGATCGAACATTTGCGTGCCTTCTCCATCACAGGCGGTGAACCGATGCTGTCTATGAAATCGGTCCGCAACTATGTCGTCCCATTGTTACGTTATGCGAAAGAACGTGGGGCGCGCACGCAAATCAACTCGAACTTGACGCTACCGTTATCTCGCTATCATCTTATTACCCCTTACTTGGACGTTTTGCACATTTCGCATAACTGGGGTACCGATGCCGATTTCCTTGAAGGCGGATTCGCGATGATGGACCGGAAACCAAGTGAAGAGGCACGATTGAAAATGCTCCAGACGATGAAAGACAACGCACGTGCTCTCACATCTGAAGGAATCATTGTGTCCGCGGAGACGATGATCAACAAACGAACGATTCCGCACTTGAAAGAGATCCATGAAGAAATCGTATCGCTCGGTTGCCAAAGGCATGAGGTGCACCCAATGTACCCCGCAGACTTCGCTAGCGCCCTCGAATCAGCATCGCTCGCTGATACGCGACAAGCCATCCATGACTTACTCGATGCCCGTGACGAGAACGTATGGATGTTGTTCGGGACGTTACCATTCTATGCATGTTCTGACCTACCTGAAGACCGTGCTCTGTTGAAGCGACTTCATGAAACAAAAAACGTGACCGTTCGAAACGACCCAGATGGACGTTCTCGTCTCAATACGAATATCTTTGACGGACAGATCATCGTGACCGATTTCGGTGATGAACTCGGTTCACTCGGCACCGTCTATGACACACCATTCCAAGAGGCGTATGATAAGTGGACGAACAGCCAATTGAACGCTACACTCTCTTGTCACTGCCCTGCCGTGAAGTGTCTCGGGCCGAACGCACTCGTTAAACAAGCATATTATCCGACGGTCGATTTCCAATCTCGTAAAGCTACATCGTTTTAAATATTTCGATTCGGGAAATGTTCTGTATATTAAATGAATCGAGGTGCGTGTAGATGACTGCGATTTATATCCTCATGATTACCGTGATGGCCATCATTATTTTTGGCGGAGTACTGAGCATCTTATTGACAGCCGCATTCGTTTCAGACAAAGTAGAGCATGATGAAATGTTTAGTCAAGGCAGTTGGGATGATGAATTGCTGCATTTGAATCACTCTCCACAACCGATTGACGACACGAAAAGCTGAGACCCTTCTCGGCTTTTTACTTTGACTTCATGAGGTGAACCTATGCTCCGTTTTCGTTTTATGATTTTACTATTGATTGTCTTTATTTCCGGTTTGATTCAAGGTGCGCTCATCCCACTCTTATCCACGTTGATTGAACGGGATGGGGCCCCGGCCTGGGTGAACGGACTGAACGCGACGATGCTTTACGTCGGTGTGATCGTCTCTGCGCCTCTCCTGGAGCGATTCGTCCGTAAATATGGATTCCGACCGACCATCGTCCTCGGTATCGTATTGACGGCTGTCGCGACCTTCGCTTTACCGATTTGGCCGTCCTTACTCGTTTGGGCGATGATGCGCTTCTTCATCGGATTCGGCGACTCGGCTCTACACTACGGGTCACAAGTATGGGTGACCTCAGCAAGTGAAAAGAGCAGTCTCGGTCGAGCGATGGCGTATTATGGAATGTCTTTCAGTCTCGGTTTTGCCATCGGTCCATTGATCGCACCACTCGTCGACCTATGGTTTTGGTTACCGTTCCTCATCATCGTCTTCTTCTGTCTCGCTTCGTTGATGCTCGTCTTTAAAGTCGAGAACGAGTTTCCGGAGGTCGAAAAAGTGAAGACCGACTCGAAAGGACGAATTCGCCTGATTCTTGTCGGTGCGGGATACACGCTTCTCCCTGCCTTTACATATGGGTTTCTCGAAGCGAGCTTAAATGCCAACTTTCCCATTTTTACGTCTCGGAATGGGATGAGTTTGACGGAAACGAGCACACTCATCACGACGTTCATCGTCATGTCGATTGTCGTTCAGCTTCCTCTTGGTCGCCTCGCAGACTTGTACGGTAAGAAGCGGATCTTACAAATCGTGCTGACGCTTGGTACCCTCGTATTCACTTTGGCGAATCTTGTTGTCGATTCCTATGTCGGTCTACTCTTCCTATTCGCACTTGCCGGCGCCGGGCTAGGATCGACTTATTCACTCGGTTTGGCGCATATGACAGAGGTGCTTCCCCGTTCGTTACTGCCGACGGGAAACATGCTCTACAGTATTTCATTCAGCATCGGCTCGATCTCAGGTCCGATGATCGGTGCCTTCTGGTTGTCTTTACCGAAAGAGGTCTATTTCTTTATGTATGCCGTCATTCTCGGTATTCTAGCGCTACGACTCTTCACGTCGACCGCTAAACCAATCGACTTATAAACAGAGGCAGATGGTTCCCATGAACCACCTGCCTCTGTTTTATTCCACTACTCGTTCCATTTCATCATCGTTTAACTGCAAAGCTCGGATGAACACTTCGTCTAGCGCGAATGGTTCGGTGTCTAGCGAAGCGAGTACATCGGATTTTAGCGTCACTTCTACGACACGGTCATCGAACTGCCATCTCGTCTGAATATCATCACCTTGTCTTGTGGCGCGGGTCGCCACTGGACCGTGACGTTCTTTTAAACTTTGACTCACGCACTTCATCACGTACTTGACGTACTCATCTTTCGGCTGACGTGAGATGAGAATGTTTCGAACGATTCGATTTCTAGTCATTGTTTCTCCTCCTCCCTTTGAATGATTGCGCACGCAAGTCTTTACAAACGAAGACCGATTTTTGAACTTTAAAATTCAGAATTTTTAATATATTTTGTCATGGGATTTCAATTCCGTCAACTCTGTCTCTATTTCAAATGACATCCGTTTGTTTTTTTGTACGGCGACCTTGAAAATACGTAGATAAATAAATGCCGACAATAACGAATCCGAGTCCGACCACCGCATTCCATGGAATCGTTTCACCGAGTAAAATCCCTGACAACATGACTCCAAATAAGGGAACTAAGAAGATATAGAGTGAAATTCGACTGACCGGATTGTATTTCATTAATGTGTTCCACAATGTAAATCCGATCGCTGACAACATCGCCAAGTAAAACAAGAAAGCAATCGTCTGTCCGGTGTACGGCATGGAAACACCATTCGGGTCTAATAGATAGCCGATCAGCAGTAACCCAACTGAACCGATCACCATCGCCCAAGCCGTCATCGGGGCAACATCATACGTCTTCGAGTAGTCCTTCGCAATCAAGTTCCCGAACGCTCCAGATACCATTGCCAAGATGAGTAAAATCTCTCCTAACCCAAAACCAACTTCAGATCCGGTCGCCGGCCAGTTCGCGATGACGATTCCAGAAAAACCAAACGTTAAAGCAAACCCCTTCAATCGATTCAATTTGTCGTCTTCATATCGGAAATGAGCGAGGGCCATTTGGAAAAACGATGTAGAACCAGCAATGATTGATCCCTGGACCCCGGTCGAAATGGACAGTCCGATATAAAAGAACAAGTATTGTAGAAACGTCAAAAACAAACCGAGATGCGCATACGCCTTTACCTTTTCACGGGTGAATCGGACAGACCGTTTCAAAACGGTCTGACTGATGATGAGCAATAGAATCCCTGAGAGTAAAAAGCGCTCGCCAGCGAACAATAGTTGTTGCCCATACTCATTCGATTGGATATCAAGTTTCTCATAACTCAACTTGATGAATGGGAACGCACTCCCCCATAACAACGTATTGAAAATCGCCAATAACGCCACCGTCCAAGGGCGTTCAAATATATTTTGCATGACACAAAAACTCCTTAATCTTTTTATTTGTGAGTCACTGATAAGCGTGTTAAGATAAATCTAGATAATAATCATTATAAATAAAGGATTCAGATTAAACTTCTATAAATTCTTTATTTTAAGCCAATTGAAGATGATAATCATCATCAGTCATTATCATTTAATCGAGATTTATTCTCAATTAGAAAGAAGGGATTATCGATGAACGTCCAAACGGTTACGCACGAAAAAAGCCACGTTTTCAAACGGGCTAGCTGGTACGAACATATTGAATTGATCATGGCGCTCATTAGCGGTGTATTGATTGTACTCGCTTATATCGCCGAAACACAAGGCGGAGCGCCTTGGATTCATGTCACACTTTACTTATCCGCCTTTTTTATCGGAGGATACGCAAAAGCGAAAGAAGGGATTTCGGATACGATTGAGACGAAATCGCTAAATGTAGAGCTTCTCATGATTATCGCCGCCATCGGTGCCGCTTCGATTGGGTACTGGATGGAAGGGGCAATCCTCATCTTCATCTTTGCTTTATCCGGGGCACTCGAGACGTATACGATGAACAAAAATGAACGTGCCCTCGAATCGTTAATGGAATTACAGCCGGAACAGGCGACTCGTCTAACAGACACTGATGAACTCGAGGTTGTTCATATCGACGACCTTCGTGTCGGAGATCGGATTTATGTACGTCCTGGTGAACGCATCCCGGTCGATGGAAAAATTGTAAAAGGCAACGCATCCGTAGAAGAAGCCGCCATCACAGGCGAATCTGTCCCTGTCGATCGTCAAGTCGGTGATGACGTGTTCGGATCGAGTGTCAACTTGAACGGGGTATTGACGATTGAAGTGACAAAACTCGCGACGGAAACACTGTTCCAAAAGATCATTCAAATGGTCCAACAAGCGCAAGAAGAGAAATCACCGTCTGCACAGTTCATCGATCGATATGAAGGACGTTATGTTCAAATCGTGCTCTTCTCTGTTGCGGCCATCATCATTCTCGGACCGTTCGTCACGTCGTGGTCTCTTGAAACGAGCATCTATCGCGGCATGATCCTTCTCGTTGTCGCCTCCCCTTGCGCACTCGTCGCCGCCATCACACCGGCCGCGCTGGCTGCCATCGCCTCTTCTGCAAAACACGGGATTCTCTTTAAAGGCGGTGCTCATATCGAGAACATGGGACGTCTAAAAGCAATCGCCTTTGACAAGACCGGGACACTCACAATTGGGAAACCGATTGTGCAAGAAGCGCTCATCTCACCTTCATTAGAAGAAGAGGATGTCAACCGAATTGTCAGTTTGATTGAAGAGCATTCGATGCATCCACTTGCTGAAGCGCTCGTTTCCTACACCGGAAAACATAGCGGGGAAATGACACACTTCAAAGACATCACAGGCTCCGGAATTGAAGCAACGATTGACGGGACGACGTATCGGGTAGGAAAACAGAAGTTCGCTGACCGAAGCGGTGATTTCTTTAAGAATGATGTCGAACGATTGAAAGAGGCCGGTCATACACTCGTCTTCATCAGTGACGAGACACGTACAATCGGTGCTTACGCCTTACGTGACACGCTACGACCCGAGGCAAAGGTAGCAATTAAGCGACTGAACGACTTAGGGATTGCGACCATCATGATTACCGGAGACAACGAGGCAACCGCTCGCGCTATTGCGAACGAAGCTGGATTGACACGCTATATCGCCGAATGCTTGCCTGAAGAGAAGGTTTCGCAAATCAAGATGTTACGAGAGGAATATGGAACAATCGGGATGATCGGCGACGGAATCAATGATGCCCCCGCCCTTGCGACCGCCGACGTGGGGATTGCCATGGGCGAAGGTACGGATGCCGCACTTGAAACGGCAGATGTCGTCTTAATGAAAAACGACCTCGTCCGATTGAGCGACGCCATTCGTCAATCACGTAAGTTGAATCGCATCGTCTTACAGAACGTCGTTTTTGCACTCGGTGTGATCCTCGTTCTGATCGCAACGAACATCTTTGAGTTACTCATCATGCCGTTCGCGGTCGTCGGACATGAAGGTTCCACTATTTTGGTTATTTTGAACGGTCTTCGACTCCTCACGTCATCATGGGAGTGATCTATTCGACAAAATGGAATCGAGGATTGAAACAATATGTCGATTTCGTTATAATTGAAACAATGTGTCTACAGACTGAAACTGATCGAAAGATTGACTAAAGGTGGTACAAGATATGAATACGATTGCAGTCATCGGCAAGGTGTTTGTCGATATTAAAGGGACTTCCTTCGCACCGCTCCACAAAGATGCGAAGAATGTCGGCGACATCACTTTCTCCAATGGCGGAACAGGTCGAAACGTTGCTCAAAACTTAGGTGTGCTCGGCAACGATGTCCGCTTCGTCTCGACCGTCACGAACGACCAAATCGGTGTCGGTGTCCTCGAAGAATTACGTTGCTTGAATGTAAACGTCGACGGGGTCGACATGCTTGACGATAATGGTATGGGCATGTGGCTCGCTGTGATGGACAATAACGGTGATCTTCAAACATCTATTTCGAAACAACCAGACGAAGCCCGTATGGAAGAAGCGATTTTACGTCAAATCGATACGGTCTTTGAAGAGAGCGATGCGGTCGCCATCGACTTAGACTTATCGGTCAACGTCTTGAACGAGACGATTGAACTATGCCGTGAAATGGATTTACCGCTTTATGGTGTCTGTGGCCACCTATCCGTCATCGAACGAAACCGCCATTTGCTTCAAGGATTCACAGGATTCATCTGCAGTCGTGAAGAAGCGGAAATTTTATCCGACATGTCAATCGTCACGGTAGACGATGCCCTTCGTGTCGCGGAAGTACTCGCCATGAAAGGTGCCCCCCTCACCATCGTCACGATGAGTGAACTTGGTGCCGTGTATGTGGACCTTCGTACGAACGAACAAGGTCACGTCCCGACGACGAAAGTGAAAGTCGCAGACTCCACGGGAGCTGGTGACTCCTTCTTCTCCGCTGTCATTTCTGAACTTATGAAACAACACTCGATTGAAGAGGCGCTTCGATTAGGTATGCGTGTCGCAGGAAAAGTCATCGCTTCGCATGAGAACGGATTGACGCAAGAGATGTACGCATCATTAGAACAACCTACGCAAGAATAAATAGAACGCATCGGCGAATCGTCGATGCGTTTTGTGCAAAATCACAGGAACGAAAGGAACGATTTCATTGGTTCGAACGAAATTAAGAAGCGCGATTATTTTAATGAATGATCAAGATGAAGTGGCTTTGATCCGTCGCGAAAAAGAAAACGTCCTCTATTACGTTTTCCCTGGTGGCGGAGTCGAATATGGGCACACAACAGAAGAGACGGCCGTACGTGAAGCATTTGAAGAACTCGGTGTTCACGTGGAACTAGAAGGTGTCGCTGCCTACGTCGCATTCAATAACGAGTTAAATCCTTATTATTGGGCGAAGATGACAGGTGGCGAATTCGGGACCGGAACAGGTGAAGAGTTTCAAGAAGAACAGACTAACGGATCGTATACACCGATGTGGATTAAACGGTCTGCACTCCCTCATCTCCCCGTTCGTCCACCTTCACTTGCTGAAAAACTCGCCTCACATGAGGAACGTTTTTACGATTTGACCTTATCGGAGGAGTAATCAGGTGTACACCTTGCCGAATTCGGGAAACGTTTTTTAACGATCGAGTCAGGAGGGTTTTATTATGGCAATGACAGAAGTGAAAGAAAAAAAGAATTGGCTTTCATTTGGGAAAGAGTTATTTCGACGATTTCAAGAGCATGATGTTCAAGACTACGGGGCTACCCTCGCATTCTTTTGGTTTTTATCCATTTTTCCTGGAATCATCTTTATTTTGGCGCTCTTGTCCTTTTTCGACGTCTCACAAGATTCGTTTCAGAATCAATTGAACGATTTGGCACCCGGGTCCGCAGCTTCCGGTTTTTTAACGGGAATTTTCGAGGCGATTGGCGAACCGCGAGGCGGTCTTTTATCGCTCGGTGCGATTTTGGCGATTTGGTCCGCCGCAAAAGGGGTCGACCGTCTCATCACGACCTCCCTTCATGCTTATGGTGAAGACAATGAACGTAACTTTTTTGTGAAAAAAGGGTTGGCACTCGGATTGACGATTCTGCTTGGGATCGGGATGCTACTGCTGATTCTCTCGAACGTGTTCGGGTCTCAAATCATTTCATTCGTCACTGAGTATTTACCCGTCAACATTACCGGAGCCGAAGAAATGATAATCAACGTGTTCCGATATGTCCTTACGACGGTTGTCCTCATTTTGACGCTTTCGATTTTTTATAAAGTATCTCCACAACAGCACGTCTTTTGGAAAAGCACTATCCCCGGTGCCATCTTCGGTGTCATCGGTTGGCAAGTCGTCTCATTCGGTTTCAGCCTATACGTTTCAAACTTTGGGAGTTACGACTCGACTTACGGTTCACTCGGAGGAATCATCGTCACGTTGCTCTGGTTACAATTAACCGGGATGATTATTTTAATCGGATCTGAAATCAACGCGACATGGATGCGCTTCTTCAAGACACCGAGTGAACAGGAACACGAACGCGACTTCAAAAAGAACAAAAAGAAAGCGAAACAAAAGCAAGAAGAAGATAACTATGATGACATCCCGACGAACACGTACGGATAATTCAAAAGGAGCACGTTCAAGCTGAACGCGCTCCTTTCTTATGCTTCGATCGGATCAAGACGTCCCGTCGCCGGGTCAATCACGAATCCGTGTACATTCGTTCCTGGTGGTAACAGTGGATGGTTATTGATCAGGTTAACAGAATGAACGACGTTCTCTTCAACTGAATCAAATCCATGTAGCCACTGCTCCAAATCCATTCCTGAAGACTTTAGCGTCTTCAACGTTTGCGGGTCGATTCCACGACGCTCCATCTCTTCGATGACGACAGTCGGTTCAATCGCCGCCATCCCACAATCGTAATGTCCGACAACGACAACTTCTTCTGCTCCTAGCGCATAGAGTGCGACCAAAATGGAGCGCATGGCCGAACCGAATGGGTGTGACAAGACTGCACCCGCATTTTTAATGATTTTAGCGTCTCCATTCTTAAGTCCTAGCGCTTGAGGTAATAGTTCCGTCAAACGTGTATCCATACACGTCAAAATGACGATTTTCTTATCTGGAAATTTATCAGATACGAACGGTTCGTACTGTTTTTCCTCTACGAAACGTTTATTGAATTCAAGCATTTCTTTTACGACTGACACGTTAACGCCTCCTCTTTTTTACAACACAAATCTTGAAACGATGAGTCCGATGACCATCCATGCTCCGAACAGCGTGTTCACTTTCGCTGTCATCGCCATTGCAGGCATCAATGCGGCCGGTTCTGCCTTCTGCCAAAACCGTTGAATCGCCCGGACCATGACCGGCACCGTAAAGAGCGACAGCAAGACCCACGGAGTGACGCCATATAATACAACCGCTAAGATGATGCCGATTAATGCCGCGATAAAGAATGCGGCCAATACATATACCGCACGTCGATGACCGACTAGACATGCGATCGTTTTTCGACCATTCTCTTTATCGTTATCTAAATCACGGATGTTATTCGCAAGTAAGATTGCTCCGATCAACAAGGCCATCGGGAACGACACGAGTAGCAACTCCGTCGTCACCGTATTGATTTGGATAAAGCCGGCAATCCCGATGATGACATATCCCATGAATAGCCCAGCGACAATTTCACCAAACGGCGTATAGGCAATCGGTAGCGGCCCTCCAGTATATAAGTAGCCGACAAGCATAGACAAGGCGCCGATCCAAAGCAAATGCCAGCTTGTGGATGCCGCAATGTAGAGCCCGAGTAGTGCCGCAATCGTATACATGCCGAGCGCCACCGCTAATACTTGCTGTGGTGTAAATCCATCACGTACGATGGAGCCTCCGATTCCGATTGACCCCTCATGATCAAGACCACGCTTGTAGTCATAATACTCGTTAAATAAGTTCGTCGCGATTTGAATAAGGACAGATGCCACTAACATGGCAAGGAAAAGTCCCCACTTGAGTTCGGTTTGATCGAGGACGATGAACGTCCCGAGCAAGACCGGAATAAAGCTTGCGGTCAGGGTATGCGGGCGAATCATTCGCCAATATGCCCCTTTCGATTTCTGTTTCATTTCGTTCCCTCCCTTCGTTAGTTTACGTCTCGATGAAAAAATCTGTCAACGCCAGCCCATTATCCTAGATTCTTGATCATTTCCCGAGCATTTCATAGGCAGGTGTATTACGAACTCATGATACACTAAAAAGTGAGAATTCTATCGGATTGAGGAGGCTTTTCTTTTATGCCAGATACTCAAACACATATAAAACAGCGAATTGAGCAGGCCCATAAACGGGCGCGAGCTTGGCAACGGCCTGTCCTCGCATCATACACATGGGAAATCTCGGCGTTCGATGCTTTTCAAATCATCCAGAACACCGATACGTCCCATTATTATTTCATGACACCAGACCGGACGCTCGAAATGCTAGGTTGCGGGGATGCACTCGTCTTGAGCGCTTCTGGACCCGAACGATTTCAGCGACTTCAATACGATTGGAGTCTTCACCGACGAGATGTCGATGCGACAATCCACGCGTTCGCCGGTTTTTCATTCGACACGTTTATGCGACCACAAAAAAGTATGTGGGATGCCTTTGGGGAAGCATCACTCGTCGTCCCAAAATTTTTATACCGTCGCTATAAAGACCGACACACGTTGACAGTGGCCACTCTCGTCTCTTCGAAGCAGTCGGTCGAACAGTATTTGATTCAATTGGCAGATCAGTTGGCCCAGTTCAGTTCACTTCGTCCGACGGAAGAAGCGACGCCGTCTTATACAAAAGTGAAAGATGGGGTCGATCACTTCAAGTCCAGTTTCCAACAGGCTAAACAGTTGATTGAAGAAGAACGAGTTGAAAAAATCGTGATTGCCCGCGAAGAAATTTATCAGCGTTCCGATGATGCGTTCCCCTTCTCAAAAAGTTTGAAGCATTTAGCAGATCATCAAGAATCTAGTTACATCTATTTGTATCAACCAAAGCGTGACACTGGTTTCTTTGGGGCGACTCCTGAACGATTGATTCAAAAAGAAGGCATGCAACTGAACACGGCTGCCATCGCCGGGACAATCAAGCGTCCGAAAACCGAGATCGAGGCAGAAATTGCGAAAGAGAAACTCCTAAACGATTCAAAAAATCGTGAGGAGCATCAAATTGTCGTGAAAGACATCAAGCAGGCGTTGACACCCTATACTGCACCGATTCAAACACGAGATACTCCGCAAATTTTGGCAAATCGCTCGGTGTTCCATCTACACACCCCAATTCAAGCGACACTCGAAACAAATGCTTCCTTGCTGTCACTTGCGGAATCGCTACATCCAACGCCAGCACTCGGCGGCTCTCCGAAGCGGACATCGGTCCGATTGCTTCGTGAAATCGAGCGATTCGACCGCGGGTGGTACGGTTCTCCGTTTGGTTGGGTAGACAATGAAGGCGACGGCGAGTTTGTCGTGGCAATCCGCTCTGCACTCGTTCAACACCAATTCGTCGCACTGTATGCTGGATGTGGGATTGTGAAAGACTCTGCACTCGAGCAAGAGCTCGAAGAAACAGAAATAAAAATGAGTCCAATCAAACAAGCTTTGCAGTTTGATTTACACAATCAAGGAGGCACCCTAGATGAATAAGGTTTTGACCGATTGGGTCGCATCCATGGTAAATCGGCTTGTTGCGTCCGGTGTAAAAGACGTAGTCATCAGCCCAGGATCCCGCTCGACTCCGCTCGCTGTAGCGGCATATCTTCATCCTCAGATTCGTCATCACATCATCGTCGATGAACGATCTGCCGGATTTTTTGCTCTTGGACTGACCCGTGCGTCAGAAACAATTCGACCGGTCGCATTGATTTGCACAAGTGGAACGGCGGCAACAAACTACTATTCAGCTGTGACAGAAGCGTTCATATCGCAGTTGCCACTCGTCGTACTGACAACCGACCGTCCTCATGAACTGCGCAATGTCGGGGCTCCACAAGCAATCAATCAAGTCCGCCTCTACGGTGAACAAGTGAAGACGAGCATTGATTTGCCTGTTCCAGAGGAGACAACGTTATCGTTTATGAAACAAACGATTACCCGCTTCACGAATCTGTCAATGCAAGCACCGATGGGACCTGTTCATTTGAATGTACCGTTTCGAGAGCCCCTGCTTCCTGACCTCGAGTCATTGAAACAGATGTTAAAAGCTGACCCTGTCTTGCCAGAACGACAGCGTATTCGGCCGACACAAGCAGACAAAAACATTTTCTCGGAATGCACGAGTCAAAAACGACTCGCCTTCGTCGTCGGACCTTACACCCCGACATCTTGGCAGAAATCCATTGTTGAATTCGCTTCCGAACGACAGATCCCGATTTTTGCCGATCCTCTTAGTGGCATGCGACGTTTCGACGGCGTCTTGACCAACTATGACACGTGGCTCGCGAGTGAGCATCGGACTGATTGGTTACCTGAGGTGTTCGTCCGTTTCGGGGCTGCACCTGTTTCGAAACGCTTCAATCAATGGATGGCCATGGCGGATCAACTCGTCATCGATGAACCGGGATCTTATCGCGACCCAAGTAGCCGAGCCACCATCTGTTACGGCGACGCACTCGATTTTCTACCGCTCATCGCATCCGCAAACGAACCTCGGTACCTTGAACGTTTACGCTTTTTTGAAGAGGTTGCCGAGTCTGCAAAATCGTCACTTCAAGGTGAAGCGGAATTGACGAAACGATTGCTCGATACATCGATTGAGCGTCTATTCGTCAGTAATAGTATGCCGATTCGAGATATAGATACATCACTGTCTGCCGGCACGAATATACACGTTCTCGCCAATCGAGGCGCAAACGGAATTGATGGTGTGTTATCCACTGCACTCGGAAGCAGTTATGATACGGCTCACGGCGCTCTATTGATCGGTGATTTAGCGTTCTATCATGATAGCAACGCCTTGCAACTGTTAAAGCATCATCCCGGAAAATTTTCCGTCGTGATTGCTAACAATAACGGTGGAGGGATATTTTCCTTCCTCCCGCAGGCTTCTATCGACACACAGTTGTTCGAAGATTTATTCGGCACACCGCTTGATTTAAATATCCGTGGATTTGCTGACACATATGGCTTATCGTATCGTCTAATTGAACGACCGGATGAAATTCAAGAAGCGATTGAAGATGGCGTTCATTTAATCGAATTCCCATCGAATCGTGAGGAGAATGTGACGATCCATCGAGGTTGGACACAATCTGTCTGCGCTCGCCTCATCACGGAGAACGAATCATGAACATCGATTTACGTGGCGTACGTTATGAAGTGATTCATCGCGGTGAGGGAAAACCGGTATTATTTTTACACGGATTCACCGGAAACGCCCATTGGGTCGATTCGCTCCCTACATTACCGATTCGTCTTGTGTCACCGTCGCTCCTCCAACATGGCGCAACGGAGCACCCTTCAGTCAATCGTTCGACAATGAGTCAGCAAGTTAAGGATTTGTCCCGCTTACTGGATACGGACGACCGACCTTGGACAGTCGTCGGCTATTCACTCGGTGGGAGAATCGCATTGACACTCGCCGCATGCGACGAGCGTGTCGAACATGTCATCGGGATCAGCACGACCCCCGGTCTGCTCACTTCTAAGGAACGAGCCGCACGCCGCCGCCAAGATGCAGAATTGGCTCACTTGATTGAAACCAAGGGTATCGCTGCATTCGTGAATCGTTGGGAGAACCTTCCGCTTTGGCGACAGACGGAAGACATGAAACGTTCACTCCGAACAGGTCGGCTCGCCCAACAACCGAATGCCCTCGCAAACAGTTTGCGGTCAATCGGTACGGGACATATGCCATCGTTATGGGGCACATTGCAGTGTCTCCCCCGTACCGACTTGATTGTCGGGTCAGACGATCTCAAGTTCAAAGCCATCGCAAGATACATGCAGGAAGAGCGACCAGATATTAAAATCTATGAAATTTCAAACGCAGGGCATGCTCCTCATATTGAGAATGCATCAGAGTTTGGTACAATAATAAAGAAATTGATTTTAGGGGGTATTTAAAATGGAATCAGTAGCGAACTGGACATCGGTCCGGACGTATGAAGACATTAAATATGAAACGTGGAACGGGATTGCCAAAATCACCATCAACCGTCCCGAAGTGCGCAATGCATTCCGTCCGTTGACGGTCAATGAATTGATTGATGCATTCGCTCGCGCGCGCGACGATAAAGAAGTCGGCGTCATCATCTTGACAGGTGAAGGCGAAAAGGCATTCTGTTCAGGTGGGGACCAAAAGGTTCGTGGACATGGCGGCTATGTCGGGGACGATGAAATCCCACGCTTGAACGTCCTCGACCTTCAGCGCTTAATTCGTGTCATTCCAAAACCGGTCATCGCCATGGTCGCAGGTTTCGCAATCGGCGGAGGACACGTTCTTCATGTCGTCTGTGACTTGACGATTGCAGCGGACAATGCTCGCTTCGGACAAACAGGTCCTAAAGTCGGTTCGTTCGATGCAGGATACGGTTCTGGATACTTGGCACGGATCATCGGCCATAAGAAAGCTCGTGAAATCTGGTACCTTTGCCGTCAATACGATGCACAAGAAGCACTCGACATGGGACTCGTCAACACGGTGGTCCCACTCGATCAACTTGAAGCAGAAACGATCAAGTGGTGCCAAGAAATCTTACAACACTCACCTACAGCGCTTCGCTTCTTGAAAGCAGCAATGAACGCAGATACAGATGGTCTTGCCGGACTTCAGCAACTCGCTGGAGACGCAACGCTTCTCTACTACACGACAGATGAAGCAAAAGAAGGACGCGATGCGTTCAAAGAAAAACGTGACCCTGACTTCGGTCAATTCCCACGTTTCCCTTAATTGTTGAGAGAGTAGCGATTTCGCTACTCTTTTTTTGGAGGTGACAGCTATGTATGAATGGATTCGGAAACACCCAGCGTCACATCTCGCCCTTGTGACAGCTGACGATCGATTGACATGGGCAATGCTACGCACGGAAAGCCTTCAACTTGCCCAGTTCATCCATGAACAGACACCCACCGCCAAACGAATTGGCATATTCGCTAAAAACAGCAAAGACTATGTCATTGCCGTTCATGCAGTACATCTGCTCGGAAAAGTGCTTGTTCCGTTGAATACACGGCTGACCGAAGAGGAAGTGCGTACTCAGCTACAAACAGCAAAAGTGAACCTTCTCCTCGTCGACGCAGAAATCGATTTGTCCGTCACCCAACTTCTGATCACAGATCGGGCCACTTCATGTTTCAACGCGCCCCATGAGTGGAATGAAGATGAAACCATGTCTCTCATGTTTACGTCCGGAACGACGGGTCGAGCCAAAGCGGTGCAACAGACGTACGGGAATCACCTCGCTAGTGCCCGAGCCGCTGAAGCGCATTTAGACTATCGTCCATCAGACCGGATGCTCACGGTGACCCCGCTCTTTCACATGAGTGGACTGTCTCAAGTGTATCGGAGTGCCATCATCGGTTCGACGCTCTATGTCGAGCCACGATTCGATGTCGATCAAACACTTCACGTCATCGAGACAGAAGGCATCACCCAGCTATCACTCGTCTCAATTATGCTGCAACGATTGCTCGATGCTGGCCTGAAAAAGCACCGACTTCGCACGTTACTCGTCGGAGGCGGACCCGTCCCGCGCTCATTACTAGAAGAAGCAGAACGACGCAAGTTACCGATTGCTCAGACATACGGGATGACCGAGACGTGTTCTCAAGTCGCCACGCTGCTCCCGAGCGAAGCGCTCTCGCATATCGGTTCGAGTGGTCAGGCAATCGCCCCAACAAGTATTCGAATTAATTCAGACGGAGAAATCGAAGTAAAGGGACCAACTGTGACGAAGGGATACTTCGAACAACCTGAATCAGATGCTTGGACACCCGACGGTTATTGGCGAACGGGTGACCTCGGCATGATGAGGGATGGCTATTTATATGTACACGATCGCCGAACCGACCTTATTCTTTCAGGTGGTGAAAATGTTTATCCGGCTGAAATCGAAGCCGCCATGTTACGCTGTGCCGGTGTTCAAGACGTCGGCGTCACGAAACAGTCGCATCCGACTTGGGGAGAAGTCCCGATCGCCTTCGTCGTCGGCTCCTATGATCCAGCCGAGATGCAGCATGTTCTCGACTCACAGTTGGCTAAATACAAGCACCCGATCGCCATCCACTACGCACCGAATTTACCACGAAACGCGAACGGAAAATTAATGCGCCATCGCTTAAAGGAGCTACTGTCATGATCAAACGTGCTGAGCTTTCCATCGTCCCTTTGACGTTTAAACACCCGATTGTGACGGCACACGCCGTCTTATCTGTCCGAAGAACGCTTATCCTCCGTCTAGAGACCGTAGACGGTGTCATCGGATACGGAGAAGGTGCCGCTTTCGAAACACCTTGGTATACGGAAGAAACGACCCAATCCATGATCGATACGTCTAAACTAATTCTCAATTTACTGAAAGGGATGACGGTCACAACGGACGTGTTTCCGAACTTGGTCTCGTCCATCATCGGTCAGCACATGGCAAAGGCGATGTGGGAAAGTGCACTCTGGGAGATTGAAGCAACGCGCGCGAACAAATCACTCAAGTCATTCATGAGCGCCGGAGATTCCGTTTCCTGCGGACGAACAATCGGGATTGGGTTACTGAATCAAACGATGAAATCCATCGAGACGGCATTAGCTGACGGATTCGAACGCATCAAATTAAAGGCATCTCCTAATGAACTGGTTCCTGCCCTACGTGAGATTCGCGCGGTCTTCCCTGACGCGCCTCTCATGATTGATTTAAACGGAAGTGCGTCCGATCAACCAATGGAATGGTTCGAACAACTCGATGCCCATCGGTTATTGATGATCGAACAACCGTACCCAAGCCGACAATTCACAAAATCAGCGGCTCTCCAAGCAAAACTCACGACCCCCATTTGTCTCGACGAATCCATCACGTCTTATGACGAAGTGGATACGATGGCACAGCTTGGTGCCGGAAAAATCGTCAACATTAAACCCGCACGTGTCGGTGGGCTTAGCGAGGCGCTCCACATTCAAAAACACGGAACGCCATACTGGGTCGGTGGCATGTATGAATCCGGTATCGGAAGATATCATACACTCTTGTTTGCTTCGTTAAGCGGCGCGAGCTTCCCCGCGGACATGTCAGGCACGAGCGCTTATTTCGAGCAAGATTTACTCGATACCCCGCTTGAAGTGGAGAATGGAAAGTTGACGCTTCCGGATTCTGTACAACCAGATTGGAATGTGATTGAACGGTTACGCGAAGAAGTGATTACATTGCAAACATGAAAAAGGTGCGGTTCACGAGAACCACACCTTTTTTACGTTAACGGAACGATCCCGTTAACACTTCATATCCATCTTCTGTGACAACAACTGTATGCTCGAACTGCGAAACAAGACTCTTGTTCGGAGTGAAGAGCGTCCAACCATCCTCTTCCGATTGATAGACGATTTCATCCTTTGTCGAGATGAAC
The DNA here is from genome assembly GCF_018617345.1 of Exiguobacterium sp. s131. Lineage (GTDB taxonomy): Bacteria > Bacillota > Bacilli > Exiguobacteriales > Exiguobacteriaceae > Exiguobacterium > Exiguobacterium profundum. The sequence goes on from NZ_JACSJX010000003.1 coordinate 53,820, forward strand.
GTCTCAACAGCAATCACTTGCCCGGCTTTTAATAACTGATTTTCTTCTCGACTATAATAGTTCGAGATCGTCTCTGGCTCCCCGTGCAATGTCCGACCGAGACCGTGTCCGGCCAAGTTCCGGATGACCGTGAATCCATTCTTTCTCGCGTCAGCGTAAATTGCTTTCCCGATCTGATTGACTTTCACACCCGCCTTGACCTTGCTGAGTCCCGCTTCTAATGAAGTCAAGGATACTTCGACCAAACGTTCGTGCTGGGGTGACTTCGCCGCCCCCGCAATCACTGTACGTCCCGTATCGGCATAATATCCATCCTTCACAGCGGAGACGTCGACATTGACGATATCGCCCTCTTGAATGACTTCATCTCCCGGAATACCATGGGCAGCAACGTCATTGAGCGAGATACATGTGTAACCTGGAAATTCGTACATCGTAATCGGTGCAGAAGCTGCACCTTCATCTTCTAAAATACGTTGCCCGATCGCATCTAATTCTTTTGTCGTCATACCGGGCTTGATGGCTTTCGCCATCTCATCTCGCGCAAGTGCGACGATTCGCCCGATTTCGCGCAGTGCATCGTAATCATAATCTAGCATCGTCCATCTTCCTTTCAATCCAATAATCGGTTTTGATATAAATACTCCTCGGATATGTCGGCAAATAAGAACATGCCGTCCGGTAACGGATAGCTAAAGGTTCGCGTCACTTCGTTTGAACTGAAATCACGATAGTCTCCCGATAAATAGCCACGCCCTCGAACATCCATCGCCGCCATCGTCTGAATGAAATACGGTCGGAAACTCCAGTTATAGCCTCGATACGTATTATCGACACGCCATTCTCCATTCACGCAGTAGACGTTCGCACTCGTCTGGAAACCTGTCTTATCCGTTATATAATAACGAACAAACACCTCTTCCAGTTTTGGGGCGATGAATTGAATCCACTCGTCTTTCTTGTCTCTCGACCATTTTCCGGATTGAACTAGTTCACCAATGCGGCGATGTAACTCAAATTCAAGCTCGTACAAGCGATTCAATCGTTTCTGGTCATGTAAAAAGAAGGAAGGCACTTCTTGTGCCAACACACCCATACCTTTGATTTCTCGTTGGGGAATCTCATCTTCCAAGCCTAGTAGGCCACCCATGTAATACCGACCACCGTGCTGCCACGCGTAACGAAGCTGTCCGATGTGGTTGATGGATTTGTAAAGAAGCGGTGCACCAAGCTTCGAAGCAATATACTCCATCGTCTGAAGCATGTTCGGATAGGTGACCGATAACGTCTTTTTCTCGACCATCGTGCCAAGGTCGACGAGCAATAATTCTGGCGCAAGCGTCATGATGTCTTCGATACTCGTGGATTCGGCAAAGTCTAATGCAATTTTCAATCCATAGGACCGATAATATTGAATGACGCGGGACAGTCGCGGGACGTCGACCAAGTCCGTCCCTTGTAAGGTCACATAAATACGGTGTAACGGAAAATTGAGTTCACGTAGTGGGGCTAAAAAGGCCTCTCCCCCTTCTTCGAGAATCCATTCCGACCGGCATCTGAACGTGACGAATGGTTTGGCATCACGAAGTTGTGCTGCCGCAAGTTGCTCCATTCGTTTGGCGATGTCTAATTGATACTCGAGGGGAACGTCATCATCATAAAAAAACGGTGTCAATGATTCGCCTCGGAATCGTCCATGTACCATATATCCTTCCACTTGAAACGTCGCCGCTCCAAGGATTGGTTCATACGTCACCATCACTTCTTCAGGATGGACCATCACTTCTACCGCATCCACAATTCATCACCTCTTCGTTAAATGCGAAAACGAGCTACAATCAGCTCGTTCGCGTGTGTACATACATATAGGCACCGAAACAAGCAATAAAATAGGCGATACTCACCACGCCATATGCAATGCCCATCTTTCCGCCTACTCCAATGGCTAACACTAAAAAAATCATCGCTCCAAATAACAATGTCGCCACGGGGATATAACGAAAGTTAGGACGGTCTGTCTTTGACACGATTGGTTTGAGTGCGATTACACAACCAAGCAGCACAAGGAGACCGAAACTTAATTCCACCATCCGTTGACACCTCATCCTTCTATCTCTACTCAACTAGTGTAGCACGACACAATAAAAAATGCCGCAAATCCACTTAGGGAAATGCGGCATTTCACGATGATTAGTCACGCGGACGGCGTGGACCACGGTCATCCGAGCGACGACGATCGTCACCACGGAATGATCCTTTACGGTCTCCACTGCGTCCATCACGACGTTCGCCACCGCGTCCACCACGACGATCGCCACCACGGCCACCGCCACCGCCACGACGGTCGTTACGACCACGGTATCCACCGCGATCGCCACCACGGCCACCTTGGCGTTTCACACGAACTGGTTCAGCGTACGAGATTTCAACAGGTGTTGAATCTGGCTCTTTCGTCAATCCACGAAGGGCAGCAGCGAGAATTTCAACTGCTTCGTACTCTTCAAGAAGCTCTGTCGCAAGTTGCGTGTAAGCTTTGAAGTCGCCCGCTTGAACGCGTTCGATCAACTCTTCAGCTGCTTGCTTTTGATTTCCTTCAAGTACTTCCGCGATTGTCGGTACGTGACGACGGTTCATCTTCTTGTTTGTCACACGCTCGATTGCCTTCACTTGTCCAAATTCACGTGGCGTGATGAACGTGAGGGCTGTACCAGTCTTACCAGCGCGACCTGTACGACCGATGCGGTGTACGTAGCTTTCTGGGTCTTGTGGTACATCGAAGTTGTAAACGTGTGTGACACCTGAAATATCAAGTCCACGTGCCGCAACGTCAGTCGCTACCAAGATATCGATTGTTCCGTTTTTGAAACGACGAATGACTTGGTCACGTTTTGATTGCGTCAAGTCTCCGTGAAGACCGTCTGCAGTGTATCCGCGTTTGATGAGGGCTTCTGTCACTTCATCTACACGTTTCTTCGTACGAGCGAAGATGATGCTGAGTTCTGGTGAATCGATGTCGATCAAACGGCAAAGTGTATCGAATTTTTGACCTTCACGCAATTCAAGGAATTGTTGGTTGATGTTCTCAACTGTCATTTCTTTCGCTTTCACTTTGATGATTGTCGGCGACTTCATGAAGCGCTCAGCAATCTTTTTGATTTGTGGTGGCATTGTCGCTGAGAAGAGAAGCGTTTGGCGCTCTTCAGGAAGACCAGCCAAAATCGTTTCGATATCTTCAACGAAGCCCATATTGAGCATTTCATCCGCTTCATCCAAGATGACTGTTTGAATGTCATCGAGTTTGATTGTCTTACGTTTCATGTGGTCCATGAGACGTCCTGGTGTCGCTACGACAATTTGCGGGTTCTTTTTCAAACCACGGATCTGACGGTCGATTTGTTGACCACCGTATACTGGAAGTGCGTATACGCGCTTCGTTTCACCGATTTTGTTTAATTCTTCTGCAACTTGAATCGCAAGTTCACGTGTCGGTGCAAGAACGAGTGCTTGGACTTGACGCGCCTTTGAATCGATTCGCTCAATTGTCGGAATACCGAAAGCTGCTGTTTTCCCTGTACCTGTTTGTGCTTGTCCTAATACGTCCACTCCCGTGAGTGCGACAGGAATTGTCTCAGCTTGGATCGGTGTAGCTTCCTCGAAGCCCATTTTGTGTACACCTTTTACTAATGCTTCACTTAATTGTAAGTCTTGAAATTTTGTCAAATTATATTCTCCTTTGTTCATACAAAAAACGTCTGAGTTCAGTTTGACAGATCTACAGACGTTTTCTCAATGTTTCCTCATAGTCAACTTTATTAACTATAACGTATTTCTTCCTAAAATGAAAGAAATACATTTTCAAACTTTTTCATGTCACTCGAACATGAGTTATCTTATTTCAATTTATAGCCGTTGTCGAGCTTTTCAACTTGCTTCTCTTTCAACAGTTTTCCAAGCGCTCGTTTAAATGCCGCTTTACTCATCCCGAATTCACGGTCGATGATGTCAGGTGATGTCTTATCACCGTATGGCATTTGGCCACCACGTTCTTCAATATACGAGAGGATGCTCGCCGCATCACCATCAATCGCCTCATAGGCACGTGGCTTCATCGAAACGAGGACCGTACCGTCTTGTTTGACCTGCGTCACACGGACGGTCAACTGTTCTCCGAGACGTGGCCAACGCGTCATCTCAGCCTCATGCAAGAAACCGAGTGATTCCCCTTCGACCCATACGTTGACGCCCACTTCGCGTTTATTGACGACGATGGCCTGCACGTCCTGGTTGTTCCATTCTTCTTTCGACGGTCGTGCCAACAAGTTCAAGAACGCATATGGTGCAGGGTCCCCAAGCAAGCGTCCTTTTTGGTCATACTTCAATCGAATACACAATTGATCGCCCGTTTGTGGCCAATATGATCGGTTCTCCGGTAAGTCATCCATCGAAACGAGAACGTCCTTTTGAATTCCGATATTCACGAAGACCCCTGTGTTATACCGAACGCCAGTCACTTCAAACCATTCATACTCATCAAATGAAACGGTCGGAATCGTCATCGTTGATGCGAGACGTCCTTCTGAATCATGATATAAGAAGACACGAACCGTTTGACCGATTGTCACTTCTTCTGTTTGTTCTTTACGGTGAAGGAGCACCTCTTCGCGGCCGTTACTAATGAATACTCCAAAATCAGCAGAACGTTCCGCGACTAAATCTACTACTTCTCCTGCGCGCAATGCCATTACACACACATCCTTTTCTAAGCTATTACTGTCAGTATACCTATCTACACACGTTCCTAATCATACCATGTTCTCTTTCAACATTTTGAATAAATGTGTCGAAAATGTGAATGTGTTTTGAGACTGTTGAAATCATGATTGTTTACAGAACTTGCATGATTTATTAAAATTTTGTGACAATTTTGTGAACGTGTTTTTTTCTGCTAGTATCCTTTTTTTGAAAACGTTATTATATAGGAAGTGTCCAGTATTGATAAGGTTTCATTTAGGATTGATTGGGGGATAATAAATGTTTGATATACAGTCTCGTTCTTTTGCAAAGCGTTTTACAAAAGGATTGCTTGTCGCCTTTTTCGCATTACTCGCATCTCTCAGTTTTATTTTCTCAAACGGTGTCGACACGAATGTATCGTCATCCTCGACTTACATGACTCAAGAGTAAACGCCATTCAGCCCACTGAAGGCGTTTTTTCTTTGCAATACATAACAGGATTTACCTTCAAAAAGTCGAATACGATTAAAAGACTATGCCTTTTTCTTTCATACCTTTAAGAAAAGGAGACTCCGCTATGATTTTTTATTTTCTCACGTCCATTTTATCAATCGTAGGACTTGCTTTTTTGTTCCAGACCGAATTGTACAAAGATCCAATCGGAACATTTTTATTTGCCGTCCTAATTGCCATGGGACTCTCTTCCTTCAAACAACTCTTCATGCAGGCAAACGAGTATTTTGTAGAAAGACGGAACCAGAAACGAATCAAACGCGTCGTGGACAGAATGCACTCTACGACTCGAAAACGCTCTACATAACGCTCGTCTTCCCTCGCCACATTTGGTATCCTATGTAGGAACAGACATCGTACAATGGATTTATAATCGCAGGAGGCACACAACCGTATGAATGAAATCCCGTTATCGAATGAATGGCTACTTCGTTATTCACCTGTCATGGAGCTCTGGTTAAAAGAGGACGGCATTTTGCTCGTCGATGATGACAATCGAATCCGTCTCACTCTCGAAATCGGAAGTGACCAGGCCATGCAAATCAAAAGTATCGAGCAAGACGGCGCCTATTTCGTCGTCGATCCTGTGAATAAACGCATTACGTTCGAGCTCGAAGAAGAGGAAGAAGAGAGCGATTCTCGCTTTTGGGAATAAGGATTCATGCCGAAGGGTCGGATTCTCGTCAAGAGAAGAAGACTCTTTCTTGTTGTCATCATGAGAGGAGAGAATAGAATGATTCGAACAGCTGTATGGTTTTTCTCATTTTTTGCCGTATTACCGATCACCGTCCCGTTTTTACAGAAGGCGAAAAAAATCGAAACGCCAAAGCGTTACCGTTACGTACAAGATATCGCTTATAAATGGGCACAGTTTCTACTAAAAATCGCAGGTGCAGACGTCCGTGTCCATGGCCAAGACCAGATTCCGGATGAACCCGTCGTCTACGTGTCGAACCACCAAGGAAACTTCGATGTCCCGATCATGTTGACCGCCACGAAACGACCGAAAGCGTTTATCTCAAAAATCGAGGTTCAAAAATTCCCGATTATCCCACGTTGGATGGAATTGATGGGATGTATCTTCATCGACCGGAGTGACCGTCGGCAATCGATTCAAGCCATTCGTTCCGGAGTCGAAACGATTCAATCCGGTCAATCGATGATTGTCTTCCCAGAAGGCACACGCTCAAAAGGTGGACCGATGAAGGAGTTTAAAGCTGGAAGTTTGACGCTTGCCACATCAAGTGGTGCGAAGATTGTTCCAGTTGCGATTCAAGGCAGTTATAAATTGTTAGAAGCCAAAAATCGAATCACCCCGGCAACGGTCGATGTCACGTTCTTACCTGCGATTGATCCGGCCGATTTGCCGAACAAGGAAATCGCAGCGACGGTCGAGGCGGCCATTCGTCAACAGCTTGAAGGAGAGAACGCATGAGTTTATTAATGATTGAAGGCATTCATAAAGAGTTTGCCGACAAAGTCTTATTTGATGATGTGACGATGACAATCCATCCCGGAGACCGTATCGGGATTATCGGCGTGAACGGTTCGGGGAAATCGACGTTCATGAAAATCATCGCCGGTACCGAGACAGCAGATCGAGGCACGATGCAGCATCCGAACGATTATCGGATTCGCTACTTGACTCAAACGGTTCAATTTAACGAAGGACAAACGATTCTAGACGCTTTGTTCACAAGTGACACTCCGTCCGTTCAAGCGTTGAAACAGTTCGAACGCGCCCGGCAAGCACTCGAAGCGGACCCGACAAGTGAGCAATTACTTGAACGCTTCATGAAAGCCCAACAGGCCGTCGATGCCGCAGACGCTTGGGAAACGGAAGCAAAACTGAAGTCGATTTTGAACCGGCTCGGTCTTCCTGACGTGTCAATCGATGTGAACGCCTTGTCTGGGGGTCAACAAAAGCGAGTCGCGCTCGCCGCAGCGTTACTCGATGAAGCGGACTTGCTCCTTTTAGATGAGCCGACGAACGAACTGGATGCCGATACAATCGCATGGCTCGAAACGATGCTTGCCGATTACCGAGGAGCCATCCTGCTCATCACCCACGACCGCTATTTCTTGAATCGTGTCACGAATCACATTTTGGAGATTGCGGATGGAACGAGTTACTTCTATAACGGGAACTATGAACTCTTTCTCGAGAAGCGTGCCGAGCGAAAAGCACGGGCACAATCGATGGAACAGAAACGACAGAATATATTACGTCGCGAACTCGCCTGGTTACGTCGAGGCGCGAAAGCCCGGACAACGAAACAAAAGGCACGCATTCAACGCGTCGAAGACTTGAAACATCAAGAGAGCTTAGCGGAAGACGAGACGCTCGACGTTTCGGTCGGATCACGACGTCTCGGCAAAAAGGTCATCGAAGTCGAAGATTTGTCTTTCGGATACGACGACTCCCTTCTCATTCGGCAGTTTAATTGGATTTTCGGTCGCCGTGAACGCTACGGAATCGTCGGACCGAACGGGAGTGGGAAATCAACACTCATGAACTTGCTCGCCAAGCGCCTAGAACCGACAAACGGTACGATCGTGCACGGAGAAACTGTTTATTTAGGCTATTACGGACAACAAGTCGAATTTGAAGACGAGTCACGACGGGTCATCGATGAGATCGAACGCATCGCCAAAGTCATTCATACGCCGGACGGCGAGGTCATCACGGCGGGGCAGATGCTCGAACGTTTCCTTTTCTCACCGGACGCGCAATACAAACCAATTGCGAAGCTATCTGGTGGCGAAAAACGACGCCTTGTCCTCCTGCGGATTCTCATGGATGAACCGAACGTCTTGTTCCTCGATGAACCGACGAACGATTTGGACACGGAGACGTTGTCTGTTTTAGAAGACTATTTAGAATCATTCCCAGGTACAGTCATCGCCGTCAGTCACGACCGCTATTTCTTAGACCGGATCGCCGGACAGTTGATTGCCTTCGAAGATGGGATCATCCAGGTGTATCACGCAGAATATAGTGACTACCTGGCCATGCGACAAGAAGAGGTTCGTCAAGTGAAGAAAGAGAAAGAACCTAAAGAGAAAAAGGAACGCGTGAAGTCGGAGGTCGTGAAATTCACCTTCAAAGAACAGAAGGAATGGGACACGATCGAAGAAGACATCGCCGCACTTGAAGAGCAGATTGAAGCGCAAGAAGTGACACTTGCATCAGCGGGTAGCGACCTTGGTAAAGTCAATGAGTTGTACGCAACAATCGCAGAACTGAAAGAAACACTCGATGCGAAGATGGAACGTTGGACCTACCTATCCGAAATCGATGAACAAATAAAAGCACAGAAAAAAGGCTGACCTCCAAATAAGGTAGCTTATCAAATTTAATAAAAAGAGGTGGATTTCCAGAGCGTGTTCCGGAAATCCACCTCTTTTTTATCATTTCACTCGAATGACGATTTTGCCTTTGGCATGCCCTTCTTCTCCATAGTCATGAGCAAGTTTCGTGTCTTCTAAATCAAAGACCCGGTCAATCACAGGTTTCAGTTCGCCTTTTTCAACAGCTTCCGCAATTTTTTTCAAACGCTCCCCTGTCGGTTGCATAAAGACGTACTCGGCACGGGCCTTCGCCTGTTTGGCTTCCTCTTCATTCGGGGGTGTGGAGATGGAGACGAGCATCCCATTCTCTTTAAGCATTCGATACAGTTTACCCTGCCCGTCGCCCCCCATCGTATCAAATACGAAATCAAGATCGCGGACAGTATCTGCCGGGTCTTGTTGTTTATAGTCGATGACCTCGTCCGCTCCCAGGTTTTTGACCCAGTCCACGTTCGGCGTACTCGTCGACGTGACGACATACAAACCGTGTGCTTTCGCGAGCTGGATGGCTACTGTCCCGACACCACCTGATCCAGCTCCGATGAAGATGCGATCACCCGGTTTGGCATCCATCACTTCGAACATGACTTGCCATGCCGTATGGGCGACGAGCGGAAGTGATGCGGCCTCCTCGAAATTCAGTGAAGTTGGTTTTTTGACGACGAGATGCGCATCGACCGCGACGTATTCGGCATATGTGCCTTGTCGTGCAATATCCGGACGACTGAATACTTCATCCCCCACCTCGAGCTCGGTCACATTCGCCCCAACTTCTTTGATGACACCCGATACATCCCACCCAATGACGAGTGGCATCTCGAAATGAAGCATTTCTTTCAAGTATCCTTCACGGAGCTTCCAATCCACCGGGTTGACACTTGCGGCATGAACCTCAATCAATACGTCATCTGCACCGATCGTCGGTTGTTCAAGTTCACCTACTTTGAATTCGTCTGATCCGCCATATTGTTCGATATATGCTGCTTTCATCTCATCATCCTCCTTTGATTGACTCACTTCTAGTTGGTTCCCATTTTATTTCTCTTACAAACGAAAAAAGCACACCGCTTGTGGTCGGTGTGCTCAGACTGGCTGATGGGTCATATAGCTATAGACATACACGTCATGAGATTGTCCCCGCTGACGCATATAGTTATGTAGTCTACCTTCTTGAACAAATCCATTCTTCTCTAACATGCGTTGCGATGCGAGATTCTCGACATAGACAATGGCACCAACCCGTTCAATTTCACACGTCACAGCAAACTGAAGTGCCGCGTGAAGTGCTTCTGTCGCATAGCCTGCACTCCAATATTCCGGTCTAAGTTCATAACCGATCTCGGCACGACGGTGCGAAGGAGCTCGATTGTGAAAACCGATTGTCCCGATTAACGCTTTTGATTCGCGATGCTCGATTGCAAAACGGATGATCGCACCTGTTTCGATTTGTGCGAGCATATGCGTCAGCATCTGTTCCGTTTCTTCTAACGTCCGATGTGGCTCCATTCCGTAGTGGCGTAGCACGTGTTCATCTGAAAAGATGGCGAATACGTGCGGACCATCCTCCATTTGGAGAGGTCGCAGTCGGAGGCGCTCCGTTTCAATCACAGGGAGACGGTTCATCCTTTACTGACCAAGTTATGTTGGAACGCATAGACGACTGCCTGGGTCCGGTCATAGACGTCAAGCTTCGTCAAGATGTTCGACACGTGTGTCTTCACTGTTTTGAGTGAGATGAACAATTCGTCCGCAATCACTTGATTCGACTTGCCTTCCGCCATCAGTTGCAAAATTTCTCGTTCCCGAGCAGTAAGACTCTCATGAAGGGTCATTTCCGGATGACGCAGGCGTTCGAGCATCTTTCCTGTTACCTGGGCGGCCATGACCGGATTGCCGGCAGCGGTTTGACGAATCGCATCTGCGATTTCATTTGCATTCGCTGTCTTGAGGACATAGCTCATCGCACCGGCTTCGATAACGGGATACACTTTCTCATCATCCAAGAAACTCGTCACGACCAAAATTTTCGCTTCTTTCCAACTTGCTTTAATTCGTTTCGTCGATTCGACTCCGTCAACGGGCTCCATCACCAAGTCCATGAGGACAACATCCGGCTTCTCCGCAATCGCAAGCTCCGCTCCTGTCGCTCCGTCCGATGCTTCGCCCACGACTTCGATGTCCGGTTGTGTCGATAAAAAGGCAGATACGCCCGCCCGAACCATTTCATGATCATCAATTAATACAACTCGAATCATCATTACCCCTCCACTTGTTGTTTCACACGTACTTCAATTTGTGTCCCGACATTCGGCACACTGACTAATCGCAACGTTCCACCGACTTCTGCCGTGCGCTCTCTTATCGATTGTAATCCATATGAAGCGACTTGTGTATCGTCCACATTAAATCCGATCCCATCATCGTTAATCTTTAAAATGACCGTCTGCTGCACGGTTCGCATCTCGATTTCTAAACGAGTCGCTTTGGCGTGTCGTAACGTGTTACTAATCGCTTCCTGAACAATCCGAAACAGTTCGTTTTCAGTGTGCCGGGAGAGCTTCACTTCCTCTAAACGCCAGACGAGCTCGGTCGATTGTTTACGAGACAGTTCTTCTAACAAGCGTTCGATTCCTGTCTTAAGTGTCATGCCTTCTAATTCGACCGGCCGAAGTTGTAACAGCAACGAACGCATCTCTGCCTGTGCGGTCTGCGCCATGAGCTCGACTTGTTCCATTTGTTTACTCGCGAGATCTGGTTTCGTCTGCATCGTCTGTTTGACCGCTGTCGTCATCATCGAGATGGCATAGAGCTGTTGACTCACCGAATCATGAAGTTCTCGTGCGACGCGACGTCTTTCTTCGACGACGGCCTCACTCCGCGCCTCTTCCACACTGACCGGACGCTCACCGACTCGCTTCGCCATCTCGACCATCTCTTGGCGCTGTTTCGATACGCGGACGATTCGTTCGAGTGTATCTCGGTATGGGGACATCGGGCGGAAAGTGATGTCTTTTTGATTCTCTAGTTTCCAAAGGGCATTGGCGACTTCCCGAAAGTCTCGGCGCAAATAAAAATACGAACCGACGCCAAAGATACTTCCGATCAAGACGGCAATCACTAGAATGGACACACCGAAAGGCAACCCTTCTTCACGCGAAAATAAATCGCTCAATGAAGTCGAGTCACCTATGAGAAACGCTACAGTAATCAAGAAAGCCGTCAACAAGCTACTAAACAGTTGATGCCAGACGACCGTTCGTGGATAAGAATCTTTTTTCATACCGTCATCACCTCGACACTTCCGCTCATGAGCACGATATGAATCCGGACTTTTCGCGTGGCCTGGACATAATCATCAGACGCTGTATAGAAGCGACGATTGAAAACCGGCGAATAGTTCGAGTCATCAACCTGCACTTTACCGAAGCCGATCGACGCGTCAATCGAATAGTCATACCCTGCAGGAATGAGGATTCGAATATCTCCTGCGAGTCCATTGAGGAGTAAGAACGTCTCTCCTTCCGGAATGATGGCTTGTGACAAATCCATCTCGACATCCCGTAGTAAAAAGAACTCATTCGTATCACGTAACACATAGTGCCCCGATTCCTTCATCCCAAATGAGAAGGCTTGTTCTTGACGAAGGGGTGTCCGGATTTTCGATTCGACCGGTCGATTCTTATAGAGTCGATAGCCGAATAACAGGAGAAGTCCGGAGAGCACGAATCCGAATGCCGCAGATGAGAAGATCAAGCCAATCAAGAGGATTCCCCCAATTGCGTAAAAAATATAGCTAGCAGACTGCTTGCCACGACGACTGAACCGTCGCCCGATATAGAGGAGAAGCAGCGGGAGGATCATGCTGAATAAGACGCTATTGCCACCCGTCACAATATCGATGAAGAGTCCGACTGAAAATAAGATAATCATAAATCCAATGATTTGACGTGTGTTCCAACGTTCCATGTCCATTCCCCCTTTCTGTTCATATGTATGAAGCAAAGAAAGCGATGACCTTGTTCAGGTCATCGCCGAACCGTCACCTCACTCTTGTTTAAAGCGACGCTCCAGTTCCTTCAATTTTGCTTCAAAATCATCTTCATCTTCCTGTGTGTCTTGCTTTTCTTCAACAGGTTGTTCTTTCTTGTCTTCCTCAGTGAACGGATGAGACTGAGACGTATTTTGACCAAAGATTTGGTCGAGTGCTCCTTTTAACAAGTCTAGGTTTTCGCGCATCGCAAACTCATAACGTTTATTTTGCATCTCATCGAGTTTGAGTTTCATCTCGAGCGCACGACGCTCTAATGTATCCAACTCGCGCTCACCCTCGTCAATCAATCCTTCAAAGTAACGGTACTGTTCCCCGTAGTGTTTGGATTCGAGTGCCGCACGTTCTGCCAACTTTTCTTCCCCGGCTTGTTTCGCCAGTTCTGTCTGCTCATACCGTTTATCTGCCATTTTCTTGGCATCATCACGCTTCTGAGCAAGTTCTGCAAGCAATGTACGTTGACGTTCCACGAGTCGTTCAACCGACAACGCTTCCTTCTCCGCTCCACGGATATGACGGTTCAATTCCGCTTCTCCACTTGAACGTGGTATCTCTTTATCCTGGTATTTCTTCACTTCTTTCGAAATTTCTTTCGTCAATTCATTCGCTAATTCACGAAACTGATCAAACGGTGTCTTCATGGTGAATCCTCCTTATGAAATCTCAACGACGATTAACAAATTTTTGCCACACTTGATCGAACTGTTGGAAGCTGCTACGGCTAGCACGCGTTCCGTCTGCATTTAAAATCTCGACATCCGGGTCGCGTTTTTCACCTGTATACATCATATACCCTTTAAACAACAACCACGCGACAATGATTCCGACGAGTGCCCAAATGTTTGAGAGCATCGTCCCAATCCCAATGACGGCAAGGATCCCGAAACCAACTTTAGCACCGATGTGTGTCACAGCCTGAAAACGGACTCCAGCCCAAAGCGTCAAGAGCGCTCCTAATCCGAATAAGATCATATTCGGTAAAGAACCGATCAACACGAGCACTAGAGCGATCGCGGCCACGATGAACAACACCTTTTTCACTTGGTGATTCATCTGTCATCCCTCCTTGTTAAGTACACTCTTATCATAATACGTTATTTGACATAGGTCGACGAGCGGAAGGCTTGTTTCACCTCAGTCTTTAGACTGAGATGGTACCGTTTCCAATAACTGTGGTACATTAATGCTATCGAACAACGAAAGGATGATGTTTTATGAGCAACATGATGCATGCACGTAACCAAATGTCAGCAAATCGGAGGGCTGTCGTCCTCCATCACTAAAAGGAGGATTCTTTTTGAATCAACAAACTGAAACGGGACGTGTCACGGCACAGTTCCAACATCTTTATACGGTATCAATCGGAGAAAACGCCTATATGTGCGGGGTTTCCGGAAAATTTCGACATGCCGCGACAAGCGAACGGGATTACCCGGTCATCGGCGATTATGTCACGATTCAAGTTCGCGAGCATGGTCAAGGTACGATTCACCATCTCCTTGAGCGTCGGACCGTTCTTTCACGAGCGGCCGCCGGCAACGAGACACGTGAACAACTGATCTGCGCGAACGTCGACTACGTCTTGATTACGATGGCGTGTGGACACGACTTCAACATTCGTCGCCTAGAACGCTATACGCTAGCCGCTTGGGACACCGGGGCAATCCCAATCATCGTCTTGACAAAGACCGATCAAGTCGACTCCGTCGACACATTGCTCGAAGACATTCAAGTGAACGCACCCGGAATTCAAGTATTCCCCGTCAGTGTTGTGACGGGAGAAGGTGTGGCTGAACTTCGTCACGCATTGCCGAGTGAGAGCACGATCGCCTTCGTCGGTTCGTCCGGCGTCGGAAAATCTACGCTGACGAACGCCCTCGCCCACGAGACACTTGCCGTCACGCAAGCCGTCCGGGCGCAGGACGAGCGCGGAAAACATACGACGACACACCGCGAACTGTTCCGGATCGATGACTTATACGTCATCGACACACCAGGGATGCGAGAATTCGGACTATGGGAAGGAAGCGAGCATCTCGATGAGACGTTTCGTGATATCGAAGCACTTGCCGAGACATGCCGCTTCCGCGACTGCTCACATCAGAAAGAACCGGGCTGCGCTGTTCAAGAAGCGCTAACGAACGGTACGTTAGATGCGAAGCGCTATGCCAGTTATGTCAAGCTAGAACAGGAACTTCTTTATATGGAAAAGAAGCAGGCGGAACACGCTCGTGTATTAGAAAAGAAAAAACGTCGACCTTAGAACCGTTGCACTGTGAGTCAAACGACTCACAGTTTTTTATTTGAAATTTGACAGGTTCTCATCACAGGCGTAAAATTGCCGTATACTTAAAAAGTTTACCTAGGGAAAAAAATTAACCATTACGCAAAAGAAAGAAGGATTCGGCATGCTGAACGAAGTGGATTCGGCTCTCACTCACAAATCAATGTCTCAAAAAATAAAGACGCTCCTTCCTTTTTTAGGTCCAGCGTTCGTCGCTTCGGTCGCTTATATCGATCCCGGAAATTATGCAACGAACATTGCCGCTGGATCTCAATTCGGTTACTTGCTTTTATGGGTCATCTTAGTCGCTAACTTGATGGCCGGATTGATTCAAACATTGTCTGCTAAAATTGGAATCGCGACCGGAAAAAACTTGCCTGAGATTTGTCGTGACCGTTTTTCTAAGAAGACTGCTATCTTTTTATGGATTCAAGCCGAACTCATGATCATGGCGACAGATTTAGCAGAGTTTGTAGGGGCGGCACTCGGAATTTATCTCGTGTTTGATGTAACACTCATTCAAGCGGCACTTCTGGCCGCCGTCGGTTCTTTTGCTATTTTGGAAGTACAACGTCGGGGATATCGTCCACTTGAAACGATTGTGACGGGGATGCTACTCGTCGTCGCGCTCGCTTTTGCCATTCAAACGTTCAGTGCTCAACCAGAAGTAAAACCACTCTTATCCGGTCTTCTCATCCCTCGGTTCGATGGGACGGAGAGTATATTATTGGCTGCTGGAATATTAGGCGCTACCGTTATGCCTCATGCCATCTATTTACACTCTGCGTTGACACAACGACGCATCACGGGTAAAGATGCCGTCGCACGTAAACGTATCATGAAATTTGAACGAATCGATGTAACGATTGCCATGGTGCTCGCTGGTGCAATCAATGCGAGTATGCTAATAATCGCAGCCGCTGTCTTCTATAAGAATGGATTCGTCGTGAGCGACTTAGAGATTGCACACCAGCAATTTGACTCCTTTTTAGGTTCACCGATCGCCATGCTGTTTGGAATTGGACTAATGGTTGCCGGATTGTCGAGCGCATCCGTCGGGACTTTGGCTGGAGACGTCGTCATGCAAGGCTATATTCAAAAACATATCCCGATTTATGTACGTCGTGTGATTACGATGGCTCCGCCACTCTTACTCATCCTTTCCGGTGTGAACTTGACGAATGCTCTCGTGTGGAGCCAAGTCATCCTGTCATTCGGTATCGCATTCGCCCTCGTTCCTCTGCTTCTCTTCACGAGCAACAAATCCTTGATGGGCGAACTCGTGAATCATCGGATGACGACATGGATCGGTTGGGGAATTACGACAATCGTCATCGCATTAAATCTTTTCTTAATCATCCAAACCTTTATTTTCTGATTTATAAAACAAGCGCAGACCACATCGGCCTGCGCTTGCTTTTTTATATGGTTCCCTGCAAAATCCCTTCTGCCCATTCGACTTCCTCGGATGTCGGGGGCTTCGTGCCTTTAAGCGGATAATCGAGTCCGAGCGCCTCCCATTTGTAGACGCCCATCTCATGATAAGGCAAAATCTCGACTTTCTCGACATGGTCTAGCTTTTGAATGAACGCGGCGGTGCGACGAAGCGCACCTTCTTCGAGCGTCCATCCAGGTACAAGGACGTGGCGAATCCACATTTTCGTTCCGCGCTCGGAAAGGTGTTCGGCAAGCGCGAGCGTGTTGGCATTGCTACGTCCCGTCAACTTCTTACACATGTCGTCGTCGATATGCTTGATATCGAGCAAGACAAGGTCGGTGTGATCTAAAATCGCATCCAAATTAGGAGGTCGGAGCGCACCGGACGTATCAAGTGTCGTATGAAGCCCATGCTTTTTCGCTTCACGCAGCAGCGCCTCTAAAAATTCAGGTTGCGCGAGTGGGTCACCACCAGAAATGGTGATGCCGCCTTTCGATGCTTCCATGAACGGACGGTAACTGAGCGCCTCTTGAATGACGTCTTCAGCCGAGCGGTGGTTATTCTTTTTGAAATCCCACGTGTCCGCATTATGGCAGTATAAACAACGCAAGGCACAACCTTGTAAAAAGACGATGAAGCGAATCCCTGGGCCGTCAACTGTTCCGAATGATTCGACCGAATGTACATATCCCATTGTCATCGAAATGACCTCCTAACGAATGAGCGGCCCTCCGTGGAAGGCCGCTAAGCCTTTACTTACAACGAACCGTGGAACGTACGGTTGATGACGTCGATCTGTTGCTCACGTGTCAACTTGATGAAGTTGACCGCATATCCTGACACGCGGATTGTGAGTTGTGGATATTCTTCTGGATGTTCCATTGCGTCGAGAAGCGTCTCGCGGTTGAAGACGTTAACGTTCAAGTGATGTCCTTTGTGCTCTCCGCTCATGTACCCATCGAGAAGCGCCGCCAAGTTGAGTTCGCGCGCGATTTCTTCTTTTCCGAGTGCTTTCGGTACGATTGAGAACGTGTAAGAGATTCCGTCTTGTGCGTGTTCAAATGGAAGTTTCGCAACAGATGAGAGCGATGCAGCCGCACCTTTTGTATCCCGTCCATGCATTGGGTTGGCACCTGGAGCGAATGGTTCACCCGCACGACGACCGTCTGGCGTATTTCCTGTTTTCTTACCGTAGACGACGTTCGATGTGATCGTGAGGACCGATTGCGTATGAAGTGCGTCACGATATGTTTTATGTTTCCGTACTTTCTCCATGAATGATTCGACGAGTTCGACGGCGATTGCATCGACACGGTCATCATTGTTTCCGAATTTCGGGAAGTCCCCTTCTGTTTCGAAGTCGACGATGATTCCTTCTTCATTACGGATCGGTTTGACGTTTGCGTATTTGATTGCTGAAAGACTATCCGCCGTTACCGAGAGACCCGCGATCCCACAAGCCATCGTCCGTAAGATTTCAGGATCGTGAAGCGCCATTTCGATTCGTTCATACGCATATTTATCGTGCATGAAGTGAATGACGTTGAGCGTATTCACGTATAGCTCTGCCAACCAGTCGAGCGTCCGGTCAAAGTCGGCATATACTTTTTCGTACGTAAGCACGTCTTCTGTGTTCATTTCCCAAACTGGAGCGATTTGAGCACCGCTCTTCTCGTCACGACCGCCGTTCATGCTATAAAGGAGAGCCTTCGCCATGTTGGCACGCGCACCGAAGAACTGCATTTGTTTCCCGATCTTCATCGGTGACACACAACATGCGATGCCGTAGTCATCACCGAATTGTGGCATCATCAAGTCATCGTTCTCATATTGAATAGCCGAAGTTTCAATCGACATTTTCGCACAGTATTGTTTGAATCCTTCTGGAAGTTTCGTCGACCAAAGGACCGTCAAGTTTGGTTCTGGAGCTGGTCCGAGGTTCGTGAGTGAATGCAAGAACCGGAATGAACTCTTCGTGACGTTCGAGCGACCGTCTTGACTCATCCCACCGATTGATTCTGTCACCCAAGTCGGGTCACCTGAGAATAATTCATTGTAGTCCGGTGTCCGTAAGAATTTGACGATTCGAAGTTTCATGATGAAGTGGTCAACGATTTCTTGGACGTCTGATTCTGTTAAGCGACCCATTTCAAGGTCACGTTCAGCGTACACGTCAAGGAAGGTCGAGACGCGACCGAGTGACATCGCGGCACCGTTTTGTTCTTTGATGGCAGCAAGATACGCCAAGTATACCCATTGATATGCTTCTTGCGTATTTTCCGCAGGACGACCGAGGTCAAATCCATAAGCGGCCCCGAGTTGTTTAAGTTCTTGGAGGGCACGAAGTTGTTCCGATAGTTCTTCGCGGTCACGGATGTCCGATTCAGATAAGAAACCGCCACGTTTTGCCAAGTCTTTTTTGCGTTCTGCCATCAAGAAGTCGATTCCATAAAGGGCGACACGACGGTAGTCACCGATGATGCGTCCGCGTCCGTATGCATCGGGAAGCCCTGTGATGATTCCTGATTTACGAGCGGCCCGCATTTCTGGTGTATAGGCATCGAAGACACCTTGGTTATGTGTTTTACGAATCTCTGAGTAAATTTTTGTGATTTCTTCGTCTGGCTCGAAACCATATGATTCGAGTGCCGCATCGACCATACGGATGCCGCCATTCGGGTGAATCGAACGTTTGAACGGCTCATCCGTCTGAACGCCAACGACTTTCTCTAACTCTTTGTTTAAGTAACCTGGTCCATGCGACACAATTGTCGATGGTGTGTGTTGATCGACGTCCCAGACTCCTCCACGTTCACGCTCTTCTTTTGTTAGTTCCATCACACGATTCCAAAGAACGTTTGTCGCTTCAGTCGGACCTGCTAAAAACGTATCGTCTCCTGTGTACTCATGACGGTTCAAACGGATAAATTCACTGACATTCACTTCATTCGTCCACTGACCAGGGATAAAACCTGACCATGCGGATTTGATTTCGGTTGCCATGTTGATTCACTCCTCATTCTCGAAAGTAACTGCGTGTTATCTATACTGTGAGTGTACGTGAAAACGTGAACAATATGTTTTACATTATTGTGAAACTTGTAACAATCTTATGAACGTGATGAAACAGCCGTTTTTGAAAGCGTTTTACAAACTGTTATATCCGCTAGTTTATATAGTTTGAAACAGATGATTCCCAATTAGATAACGTTTACCTATCATCTGTACTAATTTGATTGTTCTGTGACGAACTATACAGTTTTTAAGGTGATTAATCTCACATCACTCGGTTAGAACTTGAATTTTTGTGTCGTATCAGACACAATGAAGGCAGAACATTGTATAAGAGGAAGGGGTTCTACTCATGACGTATGAACCATTAACAGCAAATCATGCCTTTCAGGTTGGCGATCGCATCTCATTAAAGGTCGATGAGGCTGGCGAAAAGCGTGACGGATTTATCACAGAATTTGAAGACGGAGGGTTTTGGATCCGCTTCGATGATGACATCGAGAACGAAGATTTTATCGATTATCGCGATCAGCTACTCGCCGCACTTTTGTCGCG
This sequence comes from Exiguobacterium sp. s131, assembly GCF_018617345.1. Taxonomy (GTDB): domain Bacteria; phylum Bacillota; class Bacilli; order Exiguobacteriales; family Exiguobacteriaceae; genus Exiguobacterium; species Exiguobacterium profundum. The sequence continues at coordinate 73,755 of NZ_JACSJX010000003.1, forward strand.
TCCAATCCATGTCATTACGACACATCCGGAACTGAAACCGTTCGAGAACATGACGGCCGAGTTACAGTATCGCGTTTATCAAGGATTCACGATTGAGAAAGTTGAATTGACAGCAGAAGGTGCAGACGCCCACATCCAACTCATCGAAGACGGTCAGACGTATACACAGACGTTACGTTCTTCCATGGAAGATGGTCAGGAGCATGTTCGCTATATTTGACGAGGGAGCGCTGTCGCTTCCTTTGTTTTTGCCTAAAGATAAGGAGACCGAATATGAATTTTACAAAACCTTTTATTAACGAAACGTGGGATCGGATGGGCTTCAGTGAGCCGATGCCGGTCCAAAAAGAAGCGTTTCCCCTACTATTAGATGGAAAAGACGTGACAATCGAGGCACCAACCGGAACGGGTAAGACACTCGCCTACCTCCTTCCAGCCATTGAAAAGATCGACCCATCGAATGACCGCATCCAAGTCGTTGTCGTCGCCCCGACCCGTGAACTTGTCATGCAGATTCAACAAGTCGCACAACGTTTCACCGAAAAAGGCGACGTCCGCATCGGTTCGTTCATCGGTGGTGTCGAATTGAAACGTCAAATCGACCGAATCAAGAAGAAGCCACATTTGATCGTTGGGACACCAGGTCGTCTCGTCGAGTTGATCGACAAGAAAAAACTGAAGCTCCACGAGACACATACCGTCATTTTAGATGAGGCCGACCAAATCATCGACAGCGGTTTGACAGAGGCGGCAGAGCGCATCATCAAGCATACTGCGCATGAGCGTCAACTTGCACTCGTCTCGGCAACACTCACCGATTCACTCCAAGAGTGGGCGTCACCATTCATGAACGAGCCGGCACATATCAAAATCGAACGTGCTGTCAGTGATCAAGTGACGTACGGCTATCTGTTGACGACACGCCGGTATAAACCGGAACTTCTTCGTCGTCTTTCACACGTCGACGGTGTGAAGGCACTCGCCTTCATCAACAACCGCTCGTTCTTGCCACCGCTTCGCGGAGAACTTGAAAAGTTGAAAGTGAACTACCGGATGCTCGACAGCTTAAAAGGGAAGCGCGAACGCGTCGAGACGCTCCGCGAATTCCGTAAAGGCGAATACCCGCTCCTTATCACGACTGGTCTTGCTGCACGCGGTCTCGATATTGAAGATGTGACACACGTCGTCCATTTCGACTTACCGGAGTCAATTGATGACTTCATCCACCGTTCTGGCCGTACCGCTCGTGGTAACGCGGGAGGGACTGTCCTTTCACTCGTGACGACGGATGACCTGCCGCACTTGAAATCGTTCGCGCGTCAACTCGGTGTCGAGTTGAAAGAGCTCGAAATCTATCGCGGTGACGTGATTGAGAAACGGATTGAGGAGAAGCCTCCTGTCGTCAAACGTCCTGCGAACAAGCGAGGACCGCGCCGATGAAAAAAGACCGGAAAGTAATTCCCTTCCCTTTGCTCGTCGAAGAGTCCGAATTGCTTGCCGAACTGAAAAAGTTGTATGAGCAAGCGGCTCTCGCGCGAAGCACACAATGGACGAACTATATTCAAGAGATCGCATCGGAAGGGACATGGCACTTAAAAGATGCCGAACTCTTCCGTGACCTCTTCATCGATTGGGCCGTCTTCTTTGAGACGGATGAGGACGGGATGACACCCCATGGTCGCTACTTGGCAGACCATAAGAGCGACATGTCCCCTGCCCTCTATCACGCACTCCGTGGATTAGCCGTTCCGCGTTGTAGCATCTTTGAAGTGACGGAGGGCGGTCAGTTGAAAGACTGGGAGTCCAAAGAGACATACGCTGTTCAGTTACCAGAAGAACGTGAGACCGGCGACCTCGTCCTCGGGAAGTTACTCGATATCCGAGGTAGTTGGCGTTTCGGTTCTGCGTTTCTCGCCTTACCTGCGAAGATGTCTGGGAATGTCGCCGATCTGTATATCGACTTTACAGATGAAGTCGGTCCCGGTGCCTTTTTGGAGCAGTTCCCGGAGTTCTGCGCGGAACTGATTGACTTGTTGCTGGATTTAGAAGAAGGCGTCATCATACCGAAACCATCAAAATAAGCAAAGGGCCGCGGCCCTTTGCTTATTTTTGTCTGACATCTACGTCAATCTGTTTGAGCATGTCACGCGCTTCTTCGTTTTCAGGCGTGATCGCCGCACTCGAGATTTGTTTCCCATCCTCGTATACATCGATGACGACACCGTCTTTCGCTTGGCGCGTTTGGTACAGGCGACCATTTTCATAGAAGGCGTGATCCACTGAATCGAGAACTTTACGAGTCATCTGCTTCCCGGTGTTCAAGTCGATGACGACTTCCTCGCCATCCTCATTTAAGGCGAACAGGTGGTGACCCGACACTGTATGATCCCAAAAGTCCTGACCTTCAGCCAATTGAACAACTTTACCCGTTTTTGTATCGTAAGCGAAGAGTCCTGGGTTCGGATCCTCAACATTGATTTCCTCTTCTCCTTCTCGGATCACTTCGTACGAGCTGACACCGACAGAGATGTAACGAGTTTCTGTCACTTGAGAGGATACATCGGTAGCGTAAAAACGATTCGTATTGATGACATGGGTGATAAATCCTTTGTCCATATTCACTTCTTTGACCGACACCTCATTCATCGCTTGATCAAACGTGGCGAGCATCGTTTTTTCTTCACCGTCGTATCCATCTCGATAGATTAAGTTTAACTGACTATCATTCAGAAATACGCCTGACCATACCCCGTTCACGATGTCGTATATTTTTGAATCACTGGCATCGAACGAAAACGTCGATAACTTTTCTCCATCTTCTTGTGTAAATACGATGAGCTCTTTCATCCCATTCTGACCGACCCCGATGTATCCATCCTCTGTTCGAATCGATTCCGCATACGTCATTCCGTTCATTTGTCGATGAATCGAACGTTCTCCCTCATTCAAACGTTCACGATATCGCAGTCCCTCAGCAATATAATTCAAGTTTGACGTGATACGACTCTCATCCGTCGTCACTTCAAACCACTGTGCAACATCGTCCTCTGTGCCATACGTGACCTCTACCACCGCGTCTTCCCACACAGATGGATTCGAACTGATGTCTAACGCCCATTCTGCTTTCGGTTCTGTCGCATCAACGGCAAACGTCCCAAGCCCAATCACGATGACCGCACCGAGCGCGGCCATATTCCACATTCGTTTCATCTTCTCACCTCACACATTCAATTTCGTCTGTAAAAATCTTCGACTTAGCCAAATCGTCACACTCGTCCATACCATCAATACCACACCGACATACACAATCGTCTCATCGTAAATTAGTCGATTCGACAAGAACGCGTAACCTAAAACTGGAATAGTAAAGATGACAACTAGAATTGACAAGCTAAGTACCGGTGACCAGATCGTCCACTGCCAGAAACTCCGTTCAATCAACACAAATGTGAAAACAAATAGGACAACGATGACAATAAATACTTGATGAATGATAAAGTTGATGAGCGAAGAAGGATACATCAGAGACAATATTCCCTGATACGACAGTGTTTGTTCAAATGATCCTTGAGTCGGAATCATCTTGTCATCGAACCAACTCGTGAACGCTATGTACTGCAATTTAAGGGCAATCCACTCAATGGCAAATAGTCCTAACGTCATCATTAAAATAGTGCAAAGTTTAGCGAAAATGATGACCATCCGTTTTTGTGGCATCGTGAGTAGTCGCAACATAAACGTCCCACGTCCTTGAAAATCGCGATACCAAATCCATGCACTGTATAATAACACCACTGCGACCGCAATGCCGAGCGACAGGAGATAAGGTGTATCTCCAAGGTAGTCTGAAAATGACAATTGATAGTCCGCATTTCCTTCACGTCGCAACTGTTCATAAAAGTTTGTTTCGTCCCATAAAAAGTAACCGAGATATCCAAACTGTATAACGATAAGACCTGCGACTAATGTCAAGAACGGTTTCGTGACACGTTCAACTTCCCAACTCAATAGTTTCAATAGATTCATGCCCCGTACTCCTCTCTCATCACATCGACGATCGACTTCCCGTGAATGAAACGGACATCCTCGACGTCAAACTCACGAACGATGCGTCCGTTATTCAACATGACTACCTTGTCGATCAAGTACTCGATATCCTCTATTTCATGTGTCGTAATGAGGACGCCCCGGCTCTCCATGATTTCACTTGAGAACAGTTCAACAATCTGTTCTTTCGAAAAGACATCGATTCCTGAGAACGGCTCATCGAGCAATAGATAATCTGGGTCTTGGGCAATGCCGAGCGCAAGATTCGCTTTGGCGAGCGTCCCTTTCGATAACTCGCTCAACTTATCTTCCGGGAATAATTTAAAATCTTCGACGAGACGAGCAAATAATGTCGAATCAAATGTTGGATAAAAATCTTTCATAAACGCTTCACATTGCTCAATCGTGAAATGAATTGGGAACATCGCATGGTCGGCGACAAAGGCGACACGATTCAAATCAATTGGTTTTCCATCAATCAATACCGAACCTTTATCAAAAGGTGTCAATCCCATGATGCCCTTCAATAACGTTGATTTCCCCGTCCCGTTCAGCCCGATCAGGCATGTGATTTCCCCTTTTTTCGCTGTAAACGAAACGTCTTCAATGACTTGTTTCCTGCGATAGCGCTTTTTAACTCCCAACACTTCGATCATCGTACGTCCCCTCCTTGTACTGACGTTTAATCTTATCGACCAGCTCGTCTACCGAGACGTCGAGTTCTTGAATCGCTTCCACAAATACCGCGACCGCGTCATCTACAATCTCAGAGCGGATTTGTGCCAATACCGTACCATCTGTCGTTACACGACTCGGTCGATTTCGTTCGGTCGTAATCAATTGTTGGTCCTCCATTTCTTTGAACGCTTTTTGAACGGTGTTCGGATTAATTTTTAAATCGTTCGCTAGTTCTCGCCGGGATGGCATTTCATCCCCGGCTTTCAGTTTACCGAGTGCCATCTTCTTTTTGAAGTAGTCGACGACTTGTAGGTAAACTGGTGTCCTCGTATTGAATTGCATGTTCATCACCTTTCTAAGTGTATGACATGGTTAATACACTTTCTAACTGTATTATTAGTGTAATACACTAAGACGTCAATCACTTTTTCAAATTTTCTCCAAACAAAAAACATCTGACACGTGCGTCAGATGTTAAAACGTTCAGTCAGAGCACGCTATCTGCCCCTCTTTTCGGGTCGACGTCCCGAAGATACAAATCTTCCCCTGGCCAGTACCGGCGCTTGTATTTCTCAAGCCGTGCTGTCGGATCACCGAGGTATGTATCCCGGTTCAATACTCGCTCGTACCGAACTTTTCGGGGACAGTCGAGATAAATCACATAGTCGAAATAAGAACGCCATTCAGGACGTTGTAGAAAAATCCCTTCTAAGACAACCGTATGCGCAAATGATACGTCCACGATCTCTTCTGCGATGATATCTCGCTCATACACGTAACGAGGTAACGTCAATTCCGTCATCCCATTCCTCAATGGACGAAACAGTTCACGTTCTAAGCGCGAGACATCCCATTGAAGTGCGTAATACTCCACCGGTTCAGGCTTTCCGGTCTGATAGCGTCTGTCACGCTCGACGATATAGTCATCGATGTGAAGAACGTAAACGCTCGGCTCATTACTCAAATGTGAGACAAGCGTCGTCTTGCCCGCTCCGCTCAGTCCATCAATCGCCACGACAAACGGGCGATTGGCCGAGTGCATCGAACGCGCTGCATGGATGACGTCTACTATGTTCATATCGTTCCTCCTCACACAAAAGAAGTCAGCTCACGAATGAGCTGACTTCAGTTTACCAGAGTACCCAACCACGCGCTCCTGGAGGCGCACTCTCAATCAAGTGCCAGATTGGAACGGTGTATGCAAATGCGATCAAGACGAACGTCACGGTAATCCATAGCTTCCAATTCTCGAAGTAACGCGGTGTATCCATCGCCGCCTCTTCTGTCTCGGCGAGCGGGAATTCTTCTTCGCCTTTTGGAGCGAGGAATGACAAGTTGAACATCGAGTAGACGAAGATGAGAACGGAGATGAACAAAATCGTTCCCCCGATTGCCATCATGACATGATATGGGATCCACTCACGCGTCAACGCATCCGAGAAATAAGTTGCCGGACCCGTTCGACGTGGGTTCCCGTTCAATCCTGAGATATGCATCGCATAGGACATGATCGCCATACCGAACGCCCATGTTCCTGCTTGAATCAATCCAAGCTTGTTCATCGCCTTCGTCAACGTGCGACCACGAAGGACTGGGACGAGCCAGTACGCTGTTCCAAAGAACGTCAAGGCGACGGCAGTTCCGACTGTGATGTGGAAGTGTCCTGTGACCCAAAGCGTATTGTGGACCATCGCGTTCAATTGGTGAGACGCGTTGATGATTCCACCTGCACCGGCCGGGATGAAGAACAACATCCCAACGAAAGGAGCAAGGAAGCGAACGTCGCCATATGGCATTTTCTTCACCCATCCGAACAGTCCTTTCGCGCCGAGCGCACGTCCACGAAGTTCGAACGTCGCAAAGAGCGAGAATGCTGTCATAAATGATGGGATGACGACTAAGAACGTCAAGATGACTTGAACGAACTTCCAGAACGGTTCAATCCCTGGCTCTGTCAACTGATGGTGGAAACCGACCGGGAATGAGAAGAGTAAGAACAGCAAGAACGCCATCCGCGCCAACGCATCCGAGAAGATCTTCCCACCAATCACTTTCGGTACGACCGTATACCACACGATGTATGCCGGCATGAGCCAGAAATAAACGAGCGGGTGACCGAAGTACCAGAACAATGTACGAGATAACTCGATTCCGACTGTATCCGTCCATCCTAACGAGAGCGGAAGGAGCTGGAATAAAATCGTGGCTGCGACACCAAGTGTCGCAATGTCCCAAAGAAGCATCGTCATGATACTCATATAAGCCGGAAGTGGTGGATGAACACCAGGGTTGTCACGCTTGTAATCCGCATACATGCGGAACATCGCGAAAGACGACAACCATGTCCCGACTACGAATAACACGAGTCCGACATAGAAGAGCGGATCTGCCATGAGTGGCGCATAAAACGTATATAAGACCGTCCCTTTATTGGCCAAAATCATGACGGTTACCATGACAGCACCGATGATGATCGTCCAAAAACCGAGCCACGCGACACGCGTCGGGAATGATTCAAAGCGACCGAACGATTTCGCGAGTAACGCATATAAAAGACCGATAATGAACATCGTCGTAAAGACGAGTCCAAGCATGATTCCGTGTGCAGTCAGAAGTTGATAGTATCCAAAGATTTCAGGAATGACACCCGTCCGAATCAATGTCTGAGTCAATCCAGCTAGCGCTCCAATCAAGATGGCGAGAACGGATACGAGAACGTGTCCGTAGGCAAGACGTGACTCTTTGGCTCCGATACTCGGAACCGGTACGCCGCGTTCCATCTCCCATTGCTTCAGTTTAGATGATACGTCATTCATTTATTCCACCACCTTGATTTTAGTCGACATCATATGATGCCCTGTACCACAATATTCGTTACACAAGATTAAAAATTCGCCAGCTTCTTCGAATGTGTATGTCAACGAGTTGATATGTCCTGGAATGATCATCATGTTGACCGGTGTACCCGTCAACTGAAATCCGTGGACGACGTCAGGTGATGTCACGAGGAACGTCACTTTTGCCCCTTTTGGGATTTCAACATTCCCTGGTGTGAACGTAAACGCTTGTGCGATCATGACGAGCTCGTACTCATTTTCACCAATTTGATGAAGTCCTGGTTTGTCGAACGGAGCCGTCTGATTTACTTTTGCCGGGTCAATCAAGTCTGCATCCGATGCGGGTTGATTACCTGCCGCGAATGCGGATACCCCGAGAACAGTCAGGAAGACTGCGAGTAGAATGATGCCGAATGTAAGCCAATATTTTTCTAGTTTATGAATATGCATAATGAGACCCTCCTCCCTGAATTCTTATCGAGTGACGAATAAGTAAAAGACTGATGACCACATGGCGATGATGACACCCGCCACGATCATGACCGATGTGAACGTTCCTTTTAAATTCGGTTCTTGTCCATCTTTATGTTCCACGTGTAAGACCCCTTTCGCTTGTTTTTCCACCTTTATTGTATGCAATCGCTCTGGTGATAATATGTGATATTTATCACTCCAAAAGTGACAATCACATCAATTTTGCGTAGTTTCAACACATAAAGTTCACATTTGTACAAAACCAATCCACAAAAAAACCGCCTCCACATGGGGCGGTTTACAAACGACATATTCCTGCCGGGCAGCCTTCGCAATGGCATAACTCTTTTAAAAAGTCGACATCGCGAATGATGATTGATTTCGTTGTTGTGCTGATGACACCTTCTTTTCGCCACTGACTGATCAATCGGTTCACCGTCTCACGCGGTGCTCCAATCAGTTGTCCGAGTTCTCCGTCAGACGGATGACGAGGAATCACGATTGCATCTTCTTCCTCCACTCCATGCATCGCGGCCATTCGAAGCAACGTCGAAGCCAATGCACCAGGTTTTCCATACAACAATAAGTCGCGCACTTTCATTTCGGAATGCTTACGCATCATCGATGTCCAGCGCAAGATTTCTCCGGCAAAACGGATATCGCGTTGCATAAGCGATTCTAACTCTCGTTTTGAAATCGTCCCGATGGTACTCTCTTCAGTCGTTTCGATGCTATACGAACTAGGGAATGTCTCCACGATGTCAAACTCACCAAAGAAATCATCCGATCCATACATGAACATGACGAGTGGATTTCCCTTTTTCGTGATTTTCGTGAATTTGACAGAACCACTCTTCAAGTAAAAGAACTTATCACACTTTTCACCTTCCCAACACACGATACTCGCTTTTGGGTGATGTTGAAGCGTCATCATTTCGAGTAACAGCTGTTTCGTTTCGTCTGAGAATACAAAACTGTTCGGTTGGGTCGTTCCACATTGCATTGACATAGGTCGGTGCTCCCTCCACGTTTCATTCGTCCGTTCCATTTATGACTTTATTATACAGGAGTGTGACAGGGAGTATCATAAAAGTATGTGACATTTCAAACAATCTTTTGAAAATAAAAAGATTCGGGTGTGACCCCGAATCTCTTGATTGATTCATCGTTGAATCAGTCGAATCAATTGTTCAGCCGGTTTGAAGTTCGGATACCGGACTGGTAAATCAAATTTCGTCGTATTCTTTAAAATAGACTTCGCATGACTGAACGTCTCAAAACTCGTTCGCCCATGATAAGCTCCCATTCCGCTCTCGCCCACTCCACCGAACGGTAGATTCGGGTTCGTCAAATGCATGATGACATCGTTGACGCACCCGCCACCAAAGGAAAGGTGCTTCATGACGGTTCTCTCCACGTCCTTCGACTCAGTAAAGAGATAGAGCGCCAATGGGTGTGGTCGGTCCGAGATGAACTCAATCACTTCGTCCAATTGACGATATGGAATGACTGGTAAAATCGGACCGAAAATCTCATCTTTCATCACATCAGAATCTTCATGAAGATTCGTCATGACGGTCGGCGCAATTTTAAGCTCATCTCGGTTCGTCTCTCCACCGAACACAAGGTCACCTTCTGTCAAATAGTGAGCCAAACGGTCGAAGTGCGATTCATTGACGATGCGCGTGTATCGTTTCGTGCCGACACCATTCCCAAACATCGCGAACGCCTCTTGTTTAATCGCTTCTAAAAATGCGTCTTGTTGCGATTCGTGGACGAGCACATAGTCTGGTGCGACACATGTTTGACCGGCGTTCATCCATTTACCCCAGGCGACACGTTTTGCCGCAATGGAGACGTTCGCATCTCCGTGAACGATGACTGGTGATTTCCCACCTAGTTCGAGCGTGACTGGCGTTAGATGCTTCGCTGCCGCCTGATTGACGATTCGCCCGACTTGCGTCGATCCCGTGAAGAAGATGTAATCCCATTTTTGTGCCAACAGCTCTTGCGCTGTATCTTTATCCCCTTCGACACTTGCCACATATCGATCGGTGAAGGCACGCTCGAGCACCTGCGTCAGGACACGCGCAACATTCGGCGTCAATTCTGAAGGTTTGACAACGGCTGTATTCCCTGCGGCAATCGCACCAATGAGCGGAGCAACAGCCAATTGGAATGGATAATTCCATGGAGCGATGATCAACACCGTGCCGTACGGCTCATATTGAATCTCACTCTTCATCCCAAGATGAATCGCCGTCCCACGGACACGCTTCGGACGCATCCACCGCTTCAATTCACGCGTAGTTCGTGAAATCTCATCGTAAATAAATCCGATTTCCGTCGTATACGCATCCAATTCGGACTTGTTCAAATCTTCGCGAAGCGCCTCTAGCAAATCCGCTTCATAATGCTTAATGGACTCCTTTAAAAACGTCAGCATGCTCAAACGAAATGCCATCGATTTTGTCGCCTGTGTTTTAAAGAAGCGGCGCTGTTTCTGGACTAGCTCGTCAATCGTCAACTGTTCAATCGGTGCCAGCATGAACTTTCCTCCTTATGATTCATCACATTTATCTCATTTTATCATCGTGTGAAACGTGAATCTAAAAAAACGCTTTCATCAACCTACTATAATACAAAGCGTTTAAATGTTTAAACGTTTAATCGTAGAGTAAGCGATTGCTTCCCTCGTGTCAAAACATCCGTACTCTTTTTCGCGCGCTGATTAGAAAGAGCAGGCTTGCGCTCTCTAAAATCAAGCCGGTCAGTGTGAACTGCTGGACGATCGAGAGTGGAAGAACACTTAAGAATGATGACCCCGCTACCGTTCCGAGAGAGAAAAAAGCATAGAACGCCCCGTATGCTTTCCCTCGATTTTGTGGAGAGGTCGATTGGATCAACAACGTATTAATGGCCGGGAATAAAATGGCAAACCCGACACCATATAAGGCAAGTACCCCATACAGGCTAGTTTGTACACCCGATTGTCCAATTAACACCTGGCTTATCCCGATGATAGCCACCCCAAGTGCGGTCAACTTTGTCGGAGAGAATCGATCAAACAATCGGTTCGTCGGCAATAAAAAGAACAGGACGGCTACCACACCGAACATACTGAGCAATGTCCCGCTCAATCGTGAATCATATCCAAGTTCCTGGACATGGAGCGGCAGTAAAAAGGCGAGCGCCCCTTGAGAAAACATGAGGAAAAAAGCGCCCCAATAGGCACGAAGCACTTTCGGATCCGGTTTTTCCCGTGTCCTCTCTTTTTCTATTATTGTCTCGACCGTTTGACTTCCTCGCATTGTCACAATCGTCACGATGAGAATCACCCAACCGAATAAAGAGACGAATAAAAAGACAGTTGGTGGCGATGTGATGCTTGCGACGATACCGCTGAATGCTGGACCGATAATGGCAGCTAACCCGACGAAACTACCGGTAATGGCGACTTTCTTACCTTGACGGTTCATCGCGGTGACGTTCGCCGACAGCGTAAATGCAGCTGGGACGATGAGTCCGGCCATAAAGCCATGAATACACCGTACAAACAGCAACATGGATGCTGAGTCGACGAATTGATAAGCCATTAAACTGAAGCTCGTCAGAAACAAGCCGAGAACCAAAACCCGATACGGACCACTCCTGTCAGTCCATATACCAGATAACATATTTCCAAACGTGTTCGTCAACGAATAGATTGCAATGGAAAAGCCAGCGATAAACGAGGATGCCCCAACGGATACCGCAAATGTGCTCATGATCGGAAGTTGGGCGAATAAATCAAAAAAGGCAAAGAATACGATTGCATATAATATAAAACGTGATGGAGTTTTCATCGGACAATTCCTCTTTCCCGTGATCTTATTCTTAGTCTAGCTGGTGCTCCACCCATTTCATAGGGATGAATAGGTTTAGACACAAAAAATCCCTACAGCCAAAGGCTATAGGGAAAATCGCTTAGTTTGTTACTTCGACGGCTGTGTCGAGAGCGACACGAATCATTTCATCAAATGTCGACTGACGCTCTTCTGAAGTCGTCTCTTCACCCGTCAACAAGTGGTCAGAGATCGTGAGGATCGTCAACGCGTTCACTTTATGTTTCGCTGCAAGCGTGTAAAGACCTGCTGCTTCCATCTCGATCGCGAGGCAACCGAAGTCCGCCCATTTCTTGAAGTGATGGAAATCATCTTGATAGAATTGGTCAGCCGTGAAGATTTGTCCGACTTTGACCGGGATACCCGCTTTTTCTGCATTCATATACGCACGATGTAGGAGGTCGAACGTCGCTGTTGGCGCATAGTCCATTCCGTTGAAACGGACACGGTTTTGTCCCATTTCACTTGATGCGCTCATCGCGATAACAACGTCACGTACCTTAACATCTTCTTGAATTCCGCCCGCTGTTCCGACACGGATCAAGTTTTTAGCACCGTACGACATGATGAGTTCATTCACGTAAATCGACATCGATGGGACACCCATCCCTGTACCTTGCACTGAGATGCGTTTTCCTTTGTATGTTCCCGTGAAGCCGTACATGCCACGAACTTCGTTATATAATTCGACGTCTTCTAAAAACGTTTCCGCGATATACTTGGCGCGAAGCGGATCCCCTGGAAGTAATACCGTTTCTGCAATTTGTCCTTCTTGAGCTCCAATGTGTACACTCATGTTTGAATTCCTCCTTTAAGCTTGTCGTTGAACTTGTTCCCGAAATTCGTTCGGAGTAACACCGACTTGTTTTTTAAAGACCTTTCGGAAATATTTGTCGTCCGAAAAGCCGACTGCTTGGGCGACTTCATAGATACGCTGTCTACTCGTTTCTAACAGGCGCTTTGCTTCATTCATCCGAATTGTCAACACGTACTCAGATAGATTCACACCATATTGTTGTTTAAATCGTCGTGAGATATACTCCCGACTTAAGTAAAACCGTTCACTCATTCCTTGCAAACTCAGCTCTTCCGCAAAGTGCTGTTCAATGTACGTACCAATTTGGGCAATCGGATCTTCACTCGACTCCGTCATCACGCCCGCTAACGCCCGTGACAACGTATCGTTTAGTACATCCGGGTCGATCGGCTTCAACAGATAATCAAAGCTCCCGTACTGGATGGCCCGGCGCATGTACGAATATTCATCGTAACCTGTCAACACAACGAGCTTAGAGAATGAAGCGTGGTCGTGTACCCACTCCATCAGCTCGATTCCATCACAATGTGGCATTTGAATATCTGATAGAATTAAAGCAGGTCGCTCCTGCTCGATGAGCGACTTTGCCTCAAGTCCGTTCTTCGCCTCGAGTACGGCCTTCACACCGAACCGCTCCCATTCGCCGAGTAATTTCACCGCTTCCCTTACTGGAGATTCATCATCTACAATCAACACTTTCGTCATGATGCCACCCCTTCATCCGTTGCCGGGAAACGCATCATGATTCGAAAACCGCCTGTTTCAGGTGTAGCCAACATAAATTCTGCCTCCCGATTATAGTTTAACATGAGTCGATCACGAATGTTTCGTAATCCTGTACCCTCTGTGTCATAAAATGTCGAGTCCCCTTGTTCAATCCGTGACATGACCCGTTCCCATTCTTCCGTCGTCAAGGAACGTCCACTGTTCTCACAGCGAATCACGAGTGTCTCCCCTTCCATCCAGACCATCACGTCAAATCGATTCGCTAAAGCCGAGCCGTCTCGCTCGAACCCATGTTTGAAAAAGTTCTCTGCGAGCGGCTGTAAAATCATCTTTGGAACAATCAGTTCATGGAGGTCCTCAGGGACTGAGACACTCACTTGAAACTGATTTGGAAAACGTACGTCTTGCAGGCGAATGTATGAGTTCAAATGCTCGATTTCTCTCTTTAGCGTGACCATCGACTCTTCAGGATGCATCGTATATCGCATCATCGAAGAGAGTTGTGTGATCAATCGATAGACGGTTTTGCCATCTCCCTTTAAAGCGAGTGTGCCGATCGACTGTAACGCATTGAATAAGAAATGCGGATTGGTCTGCGCCTGTAAGGCACGTAGTTCATTCGTTCGGTTTTCTAAGGCAAGCTTATACTCCCGTTGAATCAGATCATCGATTCGCTCAATCATCCGCTTGAACTGTCTCCCGAGTACGCCGAACTCATCATTTCCGAGGGAATCGAACGAGACCGTCATATCGCCTTGCTCAATTCGCCAAATGTTCGAGGTCAACGTCTTGATTGGAGTCGTCAGTTTCATCGAGGCGTACGTGGCGCCAATCAATGCCAGAATGAGGGAGATGATTCCGACTAACAAAATAATGAACGATGTTCGTGAAGCCGGCTCCGTCAAGAGCTGATCCGGAATCGACTTCCCGACATAGAATTGCTGATGGTCGAACTCAAATGTTTTCGTGATTTGATGATGATTTCCATCGGTCGAGAGCGATCTCGGTTGAAACGACGAAGGAATCTCGCCATCTCCAAGATGGGCGAACACACGATTGTCCTCACCAACGAACCATAGACTTTCCTCCGGACTATTTTGAAGAGAAGCCAACTGTCCGATGAACAAATCTTCCGGGATATCGAGCGACAGAATCGCGAGCGGTTCGTTCGTTTCAATTTTGTCGAGTCTGAAATGGAGGGTGACGACATCTTCTTGCGTCATGATTGGTCCGAAATCATGATACGGGATGAGCGGATGTGACGCTTCAAGCAGGACGCGACTTTTCGGATTATTCAACAACTGTCGTTGGACAGCGCTCGGCTCTTTTTTGGAACGTGGTGATACTTTCATTTTATACGCTGCGAATGAATCCATGTCTTCAAGCATCAACAGCTGAATTTGCGCCACGTCTTCCCGGGACAAATACATCGCGAGGAGCGCTCGTCGCACTTCAATCTCCGTTTCTCTTAACGACAGTCCCGGTCCGTATTCCAATATGTCCAATACGTCACGATCCGCGTATAGGCTCGTCGGCAAGCGACTCAAGTCAGAGATATAGCGTTCCATCTGACGCGTCCCCCGTTCAAGCGACCATTCCGTCATTTCTAGGCCGCGTTCACGTTCTCGATCCTCCACATACCAAAATGAAATGATTGTCGCGATAATGACTGGCACGATGATGGTTAATGCAATCATTCCCGTTAACTTTGTCCGAATGCTATTCACCGCTATCCCCCCTACCTCATGAGTATATCACGCACTATGCAAACGTTTGCAAAAATCCCAAAAAAGAATCCTCGTTTCTTTCGAAACAAGGATTACGCGACGATTAATACGATTCCATTAAATCAATGAGTTGTGGACCGTGTCCCATTTCTCGCGCCACATCAATCGGTGTCATACCTTCTTCGTTCTCAATGGTCACGTCTGCACCGTGATCAAGTAAGAGACGGACCGTCTCAGGATCGACGTCATCATTATAGAACAAGTTATGGAGCGGTGTTTCCCCATAATCGTCTTGAATGTTCACATCCGTCACGTTTGCCAGTTCCGCTTCAATTTCTTCATAACTCGCATTCATGAACGTCAATTCTTGAATCGGTTCTCCTAATTCCATTTCCCAATCCTCTTCGAAATCCTCGCTCATGGCCGATGCGACAAAATCAGATAAATCATCGTTCATGACGAGTAAGGCGATGATGGCTCCGTTTCCGATGACAGTCAATAGAATCATCGAAATGATAGAGGCTTTCACATATCCCGCTGTTTTAAAGACCGGTACGTTTTCTTCGCCCGCATGTGTCGCAATCGCTGCGATGCGTTTCGGTAACGTCGGATGCGTCGACAACAGTTCACTATATTTCGCGATGAATCCGTTCTCCCGGCTCGCTTCATACAGATAGTCAAACTCATTCACTTCTTTCGCGAGCGGTCCCCCGATCGCAAGTACGGTCAACGCTTGTTTCGCCGCTCCAAAATCTTGAAGATAATGCGCTGCCATCCGGTCACACGTATACTCACATGCACGCGAATAAGCTGATCCTAAAAACGGAATGATGCTACCAAGTAAGACAACCCATTGTTTTTGAACGTGGTTCCGACGAATATGTGCCAATTCATGTGCGATGACAAACTCGACTTCTTTCGTCTGTCCAGTACGTGTCAATTCCACGACATCAGAATATAAGATGACCATATTCTTTTGGAAGAATCGCGTGGCGAAAGCATTTAACACACCACCGGCCTGTAAGATATACACATCTGGCAACAAACGAATCCCCATCTCAGCCCCGACGCGTTGAACCAGCTCATGAAGCTCTGTGAATTGACGAGGCGTCACCTTAACACCGTTCGTCCGAATATACCCGATTTGAATCCAGTGCGTAAACATTGAGAGTGCTACGATCGTCCCGATGATCCACAAGAAAAGACCGAACGATGCAATCGTCAGTACGATTCCTAAAATCAAGACGAGTACGCTTGCTGCGACTAATAATGAGAAGTATAAATTTTCTCGTTTATGTACCAAGTTTGAATGATTCATCTAATTTCTCCTTCTTTTTCCAAAATACATGTTTAATTATACCGTTCCTTCCAGAAGAAACAACATGTTACTTCTACTGTTATTTTGCGATGATTTTAACCGCTATCTTGCACTTAAAAGTGTGTGTTAGGTGACGAACGTTCGTAAAATGATTTGACACATTTACGAACGCTTGATAGATATGAAACCTATTCTTAAGACTTTAACTTAGGGACTTTTCCAGACCGATGCAAGCGATTGAATGCCCTTCCGAATTTCTCCAACACTCAAAGCCCCGTATCCGATGATCACTCGGTCGGTGGATTTGGTTTCTTGATACATATGGGATACGGCATCAACTGCAATGCCAAGCGAATGCGCCCTTGCAATTGCTTCTCGTTCCGTTAAGAAGGCAGGTAATTGGACAATGATATGCAATCCAGCCTCATCTCCTCTAACAGAAAAATCTTCTCCTAAAAATTCATCTATCGCTTCAATCAAGCACTTTCTCTTTGAGCGGTAAAGGGTTCGCATTTTGGCGATGTGCTTCTCATATCTACCTGTCTTAATGAATTCTGCAACAACTAACTGATCGATTTTGGAAACAGTGGATTTCTGCAGTGCATTGAATGCTTCATATTCTTTCACTAAAGATAAGGGGAGGACAAGATAACTGATTCGAATAGAAGGCAGTAAGGTTTTTGAGAACGTACCAAAATAAATAACTTGATTTAAAGAGTCTAAATGAGCCAACGTTGGAATGGAGGCTCCTCGGTAACGGAATTCCGAATCATAATCATCTTCCACGATGTAACTGGAAGATGCTTTTGCCCATGTCAACAACTCAAGGCGCCTGTTGATCGACATTATGGTGCCAAGTGGATATTGGTGAGCTGGAGTTGTATAAAGAAGTGTCACTGGCTGTTTCGGTACGGTACAGCCTTCAGAATCCAACCTTAGAGGTAAAACAGGTATGTTTAATTGGCGAAAAACCGCATTTGCCCGAATAAAGCCAGGTTCCTCGATTCCTACTTTAGAAGGAATGAGGAATTGACACAGACAACTTAATTGTTGTTGAGTACCACTGAAAACATAAATTTGTTTTGCATGGCAATGCAATCCTCGGGATCGGCGCAAATAGTTTGCAATTTCGTTCCGTAATTCCGGTTCCCCTTGCCAAGCACCATTCGCAATATGGGCAGGAGCCAGAAAATTTTGATACAGGCGGTTCCAAATTTTGTATGGAAATTCTGTTGGATCAACTTGTCCGTTTCTAAAATTTAAGGACTCTTCTTTTATCGTTGGCAGTAATTCTTCTTTTTGAAGGGCAGCTTTTTCTTGGAAGGGGACTTCAATCTCCCCTATAAAATAACCTTGTCTCTCTGTTGAATACAGGTAACCTTCACTCAGTAATTGGGCATATGCTTCCTGTACGGTAAATACACTGACATTCAATTGATTGGCTAATTCGCGTTTAGAGGGCATTCTTGAATGCGCTTTTAACTGTTGTTGTAGAATGAGCTGTTTGATGTGTTCATAAATGGCCATATATTTTGTGGTTCCCGATGGAAACGTTACTTGCAGTTCCACTCCAAACACTCCTTGGTATGTAAATTTCACTCCGAATTGGTTATGTTAAGCATACCAGAAATGAAGTGTAATGATAGAAAGGAGTGAGGGAAATGAAAACCTTAGAGAATGAAGTTGTCAAGCTAGTTCCGATGGAAATCAGTCATATAGAAGGAATATGGGAGGCAGCGAATAACCATGAAATTTGGGAACATATGTCGGTGGATTTGACGGACAAAAGGAACGTTGAACAATATGTACAAGACGCTCAAAAAAAGAGAGCAGCTGGAACAGAGTTTGCTTTTGTGATTGTAGATATCGAGACAAAGAAGATCATTGGGGCCACCTGTTTTCTCGACATTTCCATGCCACACAAAAGATTAGAGATTGGTTCAACTTGGCTAAATCCCAAAAGTTGGCGAACGAACATCAACACCAATTGCAAGTTTTTACTGTTGACGTATTGTTTTGAAGAACTGGGATTGAATCGCGTTCAAATCAAGACAGGTCATGAAAACATCCGTTCACAACGCGCCATTGAAAGAATAGGAGCCATTAAAGAAGGGATTTTAAGGAACCACATGATTCGCAAAGAAGGAACAATTCGACATACCGTCATGTACAGTGTGACAAAAGAGGATTGGCCACAAGTCAAAGAACGCTTCCACAAGATACTAATAGATTAATAATTTATACCATATCTGTATTTGAAACCTATTTCAGTTTTGAGTTTGTAATCTAAGGATAAGGCGACCTATAAAGAGTAGTTTACATATCACGAGATTATCAGCAGTTCTCTAAAAACCAACAAAAAAAAGGAAGAGGAGAAGCTTTATAACCAGCTTTTCCTCTTCCTTTTTTCTCTAACATTACTTAGGATTCAATGCTTTATTGATGAATTGGTATAGCTCGCCATCTATTTCATATTGCAGTTCGTTCCCTGGGTTTTCGGCGTGGAAATGTTCGGCTTGCTTGCGGAAAGTCCTATCGTCTTCGGAAAAGGCATTCACGATGTCATTCCATTTTTTCGCTAAATCTTGGACTTTTTTATCGGAAGGAGAAGCGCCTTTTTCTTTTTCCAAACGAATTTCCTTGATAAGACCGTTAAATTCTTGCTCTGCCTGCTTTAAAAGTTGTTTGTCGGCATTTTCATATCGGCTTTCCATGGTATCCAATTGCTGCTTCGAAAAGTATTTTTCCTTATTCATTTTCAGCGCCTCCATTAATTTAGTAAGTTCTGAAATCGAGAGGGTCCGATTGCTGTGTGCAGCGGATAACGCATTTTCCAACTCGGCTACTAGTTTTTGCTGAACCTCTATCTCTTTTTTGACTCGAGAAATTTGGGTTTGCAAAATCTCCGCAACGGTTTGTTCCCCTGGATTAGACAACAGAAGTTGTATTTCTTCTAATGACATTCCCATCTGCTTTAAGGACAAAATTGGCTGAAGACGTTCCAAATCTGCTTTCGTGTAAAGCCGATGCCCTGACTCCGTATACTGAGAAGGTGAAAATAAACAGATTTGATCGTAATAGCGTAAAGTTCGAATTGTTAAACCCGCCAATTCTGCAACTTCTCCGACTTTCCAATGTCCCTTCATTCGCTTAGCCTCCATTTAACAACATTTCTATTCACCAACTAAAAACGAGAAATTCGAAGTTAGAAGAGTTGCTGCATCTCCTTTTGATCAAACGTATAGGTTTTCCCGCAAATATGGCAAAAAGCTTCAATGTCTTCCTTTCGTTCAATGCTCCGTTTGATCTCCTCTTCACTCAAGGAATAAAGCATGCCATAAAACATTTCTTTGCTGCATCCGCAGAAAAATTGACTGGAGCTATGGCCGATAATTTTTGCATCCTCAAACAACTGGGTTAACGCTTCTTCGCTGTCACTCGCTTCTTCAGCGTTTAGTTTACTGAAAATATCTGGATTGGCTTTTACAATCATTTTCACTTCTGAAAGCAATTGTGGTGGTGCACCGGGAAGAAGTTGTGCATACAGTGCATGACTGGAAAGAAGGGAAGCTTCATTATCCAACTGAATGTCGGAATAAAGATAGGTCGGCGTCTGATCACTCTGCACAAAATACTTGGCGATATCATCCGTGATATGTTGATTTGGCATATCGGTAATGCTGGTGAATTGATTCATCTCAGAACCCTTTATGACACGGATCATCCCAGAAGGTCCAATCAAATCTTGCATCGACTTTTCTTCTGTATCAGAAGATCTCAAAAGTTCATCGTTCAAGTATCCTCTGACATTTCCATTCGCTTCGGCTTCCGCAAAAATCTTATGGTGAGGGTTACTCAACGTTACCTGGATGCTCATGCGCTGGTTCCCTTTGAGCGTGCCAGAGAGTATGCTCATCGCTGATACCGTTTTACCCAACATGAGTTTAAGAGATTCAGGAAGTTCCTGGTTTAAGGCAAAGATGTCTCGAAGCAGCTGGGTATTATCAATAAAATATAAACGTATCTGCTCTTCGTAGATCAATGCCTTAACAATGGTATTTTCCACAATAATTCCTCCTTTTACAAAAGTAAGCTAGTTTCACTATAAGACATTACCTTACGTAAGGTTCAAGGGGTAAATACCATTTTTACAATATTTCTTTCTTAGTTAACATATGAGAGATTATTGGAAGCTTTTATAAAAGAGTTTATATTTCTAAAAACCAGTTTCTTTTTTAAGGTTACTGGTTTTTTAAAATTCTATTCAAAATTACTACTACTCTATTATTACTTACTTCTATAACCCATATAAAACTACTGATAGTTTTATATTGTAGTTAATCAATTGTAGATAGAATCTGTCATCTATGTTCCAAAACTCGTCCTTTTCTGAACACGTTGACTATGTATTCGAAAAGAATCTTTTTTCATGTGTTTCGTGTAATAAAACCCTGTACATTATTCTATGTTCATTAACCAACGTTATTTTATCTTGATGGATGCGTTGACCGCTTACGGCTGCGATAAAACATTTCACGACAAAATGAGTGGAACGAAAAAACAGCGTCCGGGTTTAGAAGAGGCGATTAACTATGCACGTGAAGGGGATACGATTGTTGTTTGGTGATTGGATCGTTTAGGAAGAAACATGCAAGATTTAATTCACCTTGTAAATGCCTTAAATGAACGGGGGATTGCCTTCCACAGTTTGCAGGAAAACCTGTCCCACTCAAGTCAAACTTGAAGAGGTATTTCAATGAATAATACATCGCTATTTATCGAAAAGAAGGAATATAAACGCTTTGCTGAATTCTGTGATGCCTGTATCAAGTATCGCTATATGGGTGTTTGGGTTTACCTGGGGTGGGAAAGACTCTTTCCTCTCGCTATTACGCGAATTGGAATTACTTAGAGAAGCAAATCAGCTATCGGCACAGTGAATCCATTGGTATTCATGCAGATGAAAAAATTTTCGATTGCCATACACTTTTTTATACTGCCCCTGCAGTCAGTGCTTCCAGAATGACAAGCGAGATTGGTTTAATAGACAGCAAACTAAATATGGTGAAGTCTGTCTATCAATCTATGGTTACTGAAGAAGAGCCGCAATTTACGGTCAATTCTTTCGAGGGCATTGACTTGCTCATAATAGATGAAATTGATCGTTTAAAACTGCAAAATTTAGAACAACTTCGGGATATTTACGATCAAAACGACATAGCGATCATATTTATTGGCATGCCGGGCATCGAAAAACGGTTGTCCCGTTATCCTCAACTGTACTCCAGGATTGGATTTGCTCATGAATTTGACCGATTAAGTAAAGATGAAACGCACCATTTGCTGACCTATAAATGGCAAGAACTCGGCTTACCTATAAAGCTGGAGGACTTCTCAGATTATGAAGCTTTGGCCAGTATAATCAAAATTACTAACGGGAATTTTCGACTGATTCAAAGGTTATTTTCACAAATTGAAAGAATTCTAGAAATTAATCAGCTTACTTCAATTACAACAGAAGTGGTCGAAGCTGCACGTGACAGCCTAGTTATCGGTATCAAATAATTAGAAAAGCTATCTCCCTAGCACAGAGGGAGATAGCTTTTTCATGCAAAATAATACTTAAATAAAACGCAAAATATAATTAGAAGTAACAAAACAACGAAAAAAATAGAAACTGACGGATTCGTCAGTTTCTAGCGGATGGTCACTTGATAGAGTTTGTCGTCTTGTGATTGTGGATTGCCTCGTCCGTCCGTATTGTTCGAAATAAAATACAACGTATCGTCGTCCAACCACACATCCCGAATGCGTCCGACCCCTTCGATAATTGTCGTGACTTGCTTCGTTTCACGATCGATGGCAACGAGCCGCTCGTTCCGTAGTGTCGCCATGTATACGTACCGTTCATCGGTCGCAATACCAGACGGTGCCCAAGACGTCTCACCGACTTCAAACCATGGCGTGACCAGACCCTCTCGTTCTTCATTTGCCTCAATGAGTGGCCATCCATAGTTGTTTCCTTCTTCTATCACGTTGACCTCGTCATGTCCACTCGCCCCATGCTCACTCGCATAAAGCGTATCATCCATCCGGCTGAGTCCTTGAGGGTTTCGATGACCAAGCGAATAAATCCAGTCGGTCGGTTCGCCTTCACCCGATAATGGAATTCGTAAAATCTTCCCCGCCAAAGATGACTCGTTTTGAGCAAGTTCTGGCACGAGCGCATCGCCCGTCGTCACCCAAAGATACGCTCCATCGACTAACAGACGTCCACCGTTATGGAAACGTGCTCCTGGTATCTCGTCAATCAAGACACCAGTTTCCTCGAAACGTTCTCCATCCCACGTCAACTCTACCACCCGGTTCTTGACGTCTCTTCCCGATGAACCGTACGTATGATATGCGTAAAGGATGCCACTCGATTCAAAATCGTCGCTCAGCGCGATGCCGAGGAATCCTCCTTCACCAATCTCAAATACGTCTTCGACCAAGTTCACGTCAGATTGCGTCGCGCTACCGGAATCATCGATTACCGTGATGGTCCCACCACGTTCCGATACGAACCATTTGTCCGCACTTCGAGCGAGTGACCACGGGATCTCTAGATTCTCAGCGACGGCGGTCACTTCCCCGATGTTCAGTTCCGTCTCTTTAGTGGTATTCGATTCTTCAGATGTTGCCGACTCATCACGAGTCGATTCTTCAGCAGGTGGTGGCTCCGTACCTTCGTTCGTCGGTTCTGGCGTACATCCCATAAGAAACAATAGTGTCACAATCCCAATTTGACGTTTCATGTCGGTTCGCCTCCCTTTCCTTCATCATACCCTTGTTTTACGAGCGCTGTGAAGGTTCCGGTGGGCGGGCCGGCAAACGGGTTGCGATGATGAATGCAATCACGGCCGCAATCATCGCCCCGATGAAGATCCCATTCAATCCGGTCGCAATAATCTGTTCACCTTGCAGACGGACAGACGCGCTTAACGTCTCCGTCACACTTTGATTGAAGAAATCTTCCAAAGACACTTGGGATAAGGAGCTGCTTTCTTTAAAATCATTGAGTACGACAAAGTTAAAGACGGCTCCAAAGACTGCTACACCGAGCGTTTGACCGACCGTACTTAAGAAGGAATTGGTCGCGGTCGCCGTTCCTCGTTGCTGATAGGAAACGACGGTTTGCAAGACGACGATAAACATCGGCTGCGACAATCCGAACCCTACCCCAATCAAAGCCACCGCACTATATACCCAGAAATCCGAGCTTGATTGAGATAAAAGTGTCAACGTGAACGTTCCGATGACGAGTAGCCCCATACCAACCAACGCGCGACGTCTCGGGGAGGCCACACCGAGTGTCCGTCCCCCGATAATCGATGTGAATGTCCATGCAACAGACAACGGCATCAACATGAATCCAGCTTCGGTCGCTGTTTTTCCTAATACGGCTTGCGCCCAAATCGGGATGTAAGCTGACATCGAAACGAGGACCCAAGCCGCAAAGAAGACTGAGCCGTTGATAGCCGCAATCGTCGGTTGCTTGAGCAAATCAAACGGCAATAACGGAGAGGATGCTCTTCTTTCCGATAGGAAGAATCCTCCTAATAAAATGATACTAAGCACGCCACTTCCGACGATGGTCGTCGTCCATTCATTCGTTTCACTGAACGTGATCAAGGCGTATAAAAACGCGGTCGTTCCTCCAGCGAACAAAAGAGCACCTTTCAAATCAATCCGTTCGCTCGTTTCAGCGACGGTTTCTTTGTAAAAGACGATAATCATGATAAACGAGAGTAACGCAAATGGCACGTTTAGTAAGAAGACGTAACGCCAAGACAACGTTTCGACCAAAAATCCACCGATAACGGGACCGAGCACACCTGATACACCCCAGACCGCACTTAGAATGCCTTGAATTTTCCCACGCTCTTCGTATTTATATAAATCTCCAATAATCGTCATCGAAATCGGAAGCACGGCTCCGGCCCCGAGACCTTGCAGCGCTCGAAAGACAATGAGTTGTTCCATCGATGTCGCTAACCCACATAACAATGAAGACACGGTGAACAACCCGATTCCAAACAATAGAACGCGCTTTCGCCCGAATAAGTCTGCCACTTTTCCATAAATCGGTGTCGAAACCGCCGTAAAGAGTAAGAAGGCAGCAAATACCCAGCTGACGAGCGTCGCTCCGTTCAACTCACTTGCGATGACCGGTGTCGCAACCGATACGACTGTCCCTTCAATCGCCGCTAAAAAGGTTGCCAGTAAGAGGGCAACCGTCACATTTTTTCTCATTCGTTCCATCTCCCCAAAAAATAGTGGCGTCGGAAGGTTCCGAGCACCACTTCAACTGTCTTTTATTTTGTGCGAGTCGCGTCCATTTGACAAGTGTCATCTGTCAAATCGAAGAAGAATTCTCGACATAAAAAACACAGACGGTGAAGGGGTCGTTTCACCGTCTGTGCCATGCTTATTTCACTTTGTCTTGCCATACTTTCGTGAAGTCCTGTAGCATCTCTTCACCTGTTTTTTGTCCACCGACATATGCCTGCATAAGGGCACCATATTCATTCACTGCACCATCCGGATACTTGAACCAGTTCCAAGAGAGGGTCTTCCCTTCATTCGAATAAGCCAAGATATCGTCTGCGAGTGGTCCAAGGTCGTTGGCTTCAATCGACTTGAAGGCAGGGATGAACTTGAACTTGTTGACCATGTAGTCTTTCCCTGTATCCGACGTCACCATCCACTCTAAGAAGTCTTTCGCTTCTTCTTTATACTTCGAGTTTTTGTTGACGACCCAGTTGTTCGGGACACCAACCGGAAGACGGTCCATCTTCTCCGCATCGTCATTGATCGGGATCGGGACGAAGCCCATCTCCATATCTGGATTTACGTCGAGGATCATTTGTTGTGCCCAGTTCCCTTGTTGGAGCATTGCTGTCTCTCCTTGGGCGAACTGTGTGACTTGTGTATTGTAGTCCGTCGTCAACGGGTTTTTGTTTCCGTATTTAATCGTCAAATCAAACAATTTCAAAAACTCTTGGAACTGTTCATTGTCTTCAAACTTCGCTTTATTCTCATTGAGCGCTTGAATAAATGCATCCGGGTCGTCTTGTTGCGCCATTGGAATGTTCAACAAGTGAATCCCTAAAATCCAGAACTCTGCATAACCGACAGAGAACGGTGTGATTCCCGCTTGCTCAAGTTTCTCAGCAGCATCCGTCAGTTCAGAGAGTGTTTTCGGTAACTCTTTGATTCCCGCTTTTTCAAAAAGTTCTTTATTATAGATGAATCCGTAACCTTCGAGGTTCATTGGCATTCCGTACAGTTTACCGTCCATCGTCATCGGCTCTTTGGCGACTTCTGTCAAATCTCCGACCCACTTCTCGCTTGAGAGGTCCTCGAGTTTATCTTTCCATGTTTGTGCTTCCGTGAATCCACCGTTGTTGAAGATATCCGGTTCATTTCCTGAGGCGAATTGTGATTTGAGGGCCGCACCGTAGTCTGCTCCACCACCGACGGTTTGAACCGTGACTTTCACACCCGTCTCCTCTTCATACTCTTTTGCCATCGCTTCAAGGTCTTTCGCAATCTCTGCTTTGAATTGGAAGACGTTTAACGTGACGTCTTTTTTGTCGCCACTATCTGCATTCCCTTCAGAAGAACCTTCGTCCGTGAGTGATCCGCCGCCGCAAGCCGCGAGTGATAAGACCATTCCAGCCGTCATGACCGCTGTAGACAATTTCCACTTCCGTTTCATCTCATTTCCTCCCTTAACCTTATCCATCTTTACAAACTCAACTTTAAATGAAAACGCTTCCACAATGTAGGTGTCAAAATTGACGGATAGGGTGGAAAATGTTGCACAGAAAAACAGGACTCTTTTTTCGAGTCCTGTTCCGTGTTTCTTCTTATTATATTACAACAAGCTGATGCCAGCTTCTTGGCACGACTGAATGACTTCTTGCGGCCAGACCGATGTTTGCACTTCCCCGATATGACGTGCGCGCAACAGATACATCGCGACACGTGATTGGCCGATTCCGCCCCCGATTGTAAGAGGAAGCGTTCCTTCGAGCACGCCTTGATGGAATGGATACGCGCGCTTCTCTTCCGCATCTGCTTTCTTCAGTTGCGCATCAAGTGCCACTTCGTCGACACGAATGCCCATCGATGACAGTTCAAATGCTGACTCGAGCTCAGGGTGCCACACGAGAATGTCTCCGTTGAGCGACCAATCATCATAGTCTGCCGCTCGTCCATCGTGTTTCATACCTGAAGCGAGAAGATCTCCGATTTGTGAGATGAAGACCGCACCGTACTCTTTACAGATAGCCGTTTCACGTTCTTTCGGCGTCATGGTCGGATACGTATCCTCCAACTCCTGACTTGTGATGAAATGAATCATTTCCGGAAGAATCGCTTCAACACCGTACGCTTTCTCTACTTCTGCTTCTGTTTCACGGAGCGCAGCGTAAATCGACTCCACCGTTGCTTTCAAATATTCCATCGTCCGTTCTTCTCGAGCAATCACTCGTTCCCAGTCCCACTGGTCGACGAATAAAGAATGTGTCGCGTCGAGTTCTTCGTCGCGTCGAATGGCACGCATCTGAGTGTACAATCCTTCACCGACACCGAATCCGTAACGACCGAGCGCTTCACGTTTCCATTTCGCGAGTGACTGAACGATTTCAAGTTCATGTCCCGGATACATCGTATCAAACTGAATGATACGCTCCACGCCGTTTAAGTGATCGTTGACCCCACTCGCCGACTCGACGAATAGCGGTGCTTGTACTTGAATCAGTCCGAGTTCACGTGAGACTTTCTCCTCAAAGAGTGCCTTTACTGCTGCAATCGTCTGCTGTCTTTCTTTCATCGTGCTTGTTGCTGTTGTCATTTTCCGTTTCCTCCAATTGTGGAATATTTGAAAATGAAGCCATGAAAAAAAGCCCTCCATTCCCATCGAACATGGGACGGAAGACTTCGGTTCCGCGGTGCCACCCAAATTAGTAGACGAATCTACTCACTTTTTCGAGACAATCATCTCGTAACTCCGATAACGGGGAGCGGTCCGGCTACGTCTACTGGCAAAGCGTTCGGGTAGCGACTCCAGGAAGTTTTTCGACGAAGGGTTAAGACCGGGCTCACACCACCCCCGGATCGCTTGGCTCACTACCTTCGTGTACTCGTCCTTTCGACGTCGTTCACAATTGAATTGAGTTCATTATTATAAATATTCAGATTAATGTCAACGATTTTTTTCAAAAAAAATAATCCTCCGTGTAGCGAACGGAGGATTCCCTTGGGAGGGTTATTTAATCGAACCGCTTGTGATCCCTTTGATGATATGCTTTTGCATGCCGAAGAAAAAGACCAGAAGGGGAACGATTCCTAACACTAAACCTGCTAATGCCAAATCCCATTGTTTCGTGTACTGTCCAAAGAAATAGAATGTCGCGAGCGGGATGGTCCGTAACTCGACATCACGAAGAACAAGCGATGGTAATAAGAAGTCATTCCAAATCCATAGGCTGTTCAAGATGACGATTGTCACCGTGATCGGCTTGAGAAGTGGAAAGACGATGCGCCAGAAGACACCCCATGTCGAGCAACCGTCGATGATGGCGGCTTCTTCAATCTCCTCAGGAATCGACTTCATGAATCCGTGATAGAGGAACACTGAGATACCAGACCCAAACCCTAGATACATGACGATCAGGCCCCAATGACTATTCAACAGACCGAGGATACTCGAAACTTTCACGAGCGGAATCATGATGGACTGGAACGGAATGACCATCGCTGCCACGAACAAGAAAAAGATCATTGTGGAAACCCAATGTTTCGTCCGAACGAGTTTCCATGCCGCCATCGAGGTGAAGATGACAATGACCGCATTCGCTCCGACCGTGATGAGAAGGGAGTTCAAAAAGACACGTCCATAATTCATCGCTTCCCATGCTTCTGTATAGTTTGAGGTCAACCACTCGTTCGGTAAGGCGGACGTATTCGTAAAGATTTCAGCCATCGATTTGAACGAGTTGGCGACAATGTAATAGAACGGGACCAAATAGAGTAGTCCGAGCAAGATGGCGACGAGCTCAATAATTCCAAGGTTCCAAGAATACGTTCCCGGGCGAAGTGGACGCTGCGGGATGCGCTTCGGTGTCTTCTCTACGTTTCTCTCGACATGTTCCAATTTTTCCGTCGTCATGCTTCCACCTCCCGTTTTTTCGTCACGTACACTTGCGTCACCGTAATCGCAGCCACGACCAAGAAGAAGATGACCGCCTTCGCTGACCCGAGACCATAATTGTTATTCACAAAAGACTCCGTATAGATATTTAAGGCTAACATCTCGGTCGATTTGAATGGTCCACCATTCGTGAGCGACAAGTTCGTATCAAACACTTTGAATGACCAAGAGATGGTCAGGAACAAACAGATGGTAATCGATGGCATAATCATCGGTAGCGTGATATGGCGGAGCATCTTAAGACGATTCGCCCCATCAATTCGTGCCGCCTCCATCAAATCAGTCGGCACGTTTTGTAGCGCCGCGATGTAGATGACCATGACATACCCGCCACCTTGCCAGATGGCGACAATCACGATTCCCCAAAATGCCGTTTGCGCATCTCCGAGCCATGGTAATTCGAACAGGCTCCACCCCGTCAACGCACCGATCGAGGCGAATCCTTTTACATAAATGAACTGCCAGATGAACCCGAGAATTAAGCCACCGATCAAGTTCGGCATGAAGAAAATCGTGCGTAGGAAGTTTCGCGTCTTAATGTTCATCGTCAATAATAGCGCTAATGAGAAACCGACGATATTCGTCAATAGGACAGACACAAGCGTATATTTCGTCGTAATCCAAAAAGAAGCGCGGAACTGCTCATCTTCAAAGAACAAGCGATGATAGTTATCCAATCCAACAAAGTTCAGTTCTCCGGTGACACCGTTCCAGTCAGTGAAACTATAGTAAATGCCATTAAAAAATGGGATGAGTACGATTGCGACAAATGCCAGAAAAGCAGGTCCGACAAATGCTATAAAACTCGCAGGTTTCTTCCAATTCCTTCTGCGTTTCGTCCGTTTAGTAGTCTCATTCATGTGTATCGCCTCCACTATCAATGTACCGTGTCAAACCTTTTATGAAAACGGATACATTTGACGGAAAGGGTGGAAAATATTGAACGGAATGAATGAGTTTGAAGGAGTGATGAGTTATGATAAAATCAATGATATTACGAACGGATTGAATATGTTTTGCCTTGATTCATATTTTAG
Source organism: Exiguobacterium sp. s131 (assembly GCF_018617345.1). Classification (GTDB taxonomy): domain Bacteria; phylum Bacillota; class Bacilli; order Exiguobacteriales; family Exiguobacteriaceae; genus Exiguobacterium; species Exiguobacterium profundum. The sequence continues at coordinate 103,562 of NZ_JACSJX010000003.1, forward strand.
TCCGAAATACCCGAATGATTTTTAGAGATTAAAAAGATATCGTTCGACAAACGGAGGGGCTTTTTGAATGACAACGACGAAACCACTATCTGACCTTACGATTGCCCAACAAGCTAAAACTTTGCCGATTAAGGACATCGCAGCAAAAATCGGATTAGATGAAGATGATCTAGATCTTTACGGGAAATATAAAGCGAAACTTTCTTACGATGTCCTCGAACGTGTGAAAACGCAGGAAGACGGAAAACTCGTTCTCGTCACAGCGATCAATCCGACACCAGCTGGTGAAGGAAAATCAACGGTAACAGTCGGTCTCGGACAAGCGTTGAATCAGTTGGATAAACAAGCAATCGTCTGTCTGCGCGAACCTTCACTCGGTCCGACGATGGGTCTAAAAGGTGGCGCTGCTGGTGGTGGCTTCAGTCAAGTTCTTCCGATGGAAGACATCAACCTCCACTTCACAGGTGATATGCATGCGATCACATCGGCCCATAATACGATCAGTGCCATGATCGACAATCACTTGCATCAAGGAAACGACCTTGGGATCGATGTCCGACATATCGTCTGGAAGCGTGTCCTTGACTTAAACGACCGCGCACTTCGTCATGTCACGGTTGGTCTCGGTGGTCATGCTCACGGAGTCCCTCGTGAGGACGGATTTGATATTACCGTCGCTTCAGAAATCATGGCGATTCTCTGTCTGGCCGATTCATTGGACGACCTCGAAGAACGCATCAAGCGAATCGTAGTCGCCTATGACCATCAAAAAGAACCAATCACGGCAGAACAAATCGGGGCGGCCGGGGCGGCGGCGTTACTGTTGAAGGAAGCCTTTAAACCGAACCTCGTCCAAACGCTCGAACAAACGCCTGCACTCGTCCACGGCGGGCCGTTCGCGAACATCGCGCACGGATGCAACTCACTGATTGCAACGAAAACTGCATTAAAGCTTGGGGAGTATGTGGTGACGGAAGCTGGGTTCGGCGCCGATCTCGGGGCAGAAAAGTTCTGTCATATCAAATCTCGAGTCGGTGATTTGAATCCGGATGCGGTCGTACTCGTCGCAACCGTTCGCGCTTTAAAAATGCACGGTGGCGTTTCGAAAGATCAGCTTCACATTGAGAATGTCGGTGCTGTCGGAGAAGGATTGAAATTACTCGCCAAACATATCGATACGATGAAAAAACTCGGACTGCCTACGGTCGTCGCATTGAACCGTTTCAATTCAGATACAGAAGAGGAACTTGCAACCGTTCTTGATTGGTGTGCGGCACACGGTATTCGTGCTTCGCTCAGCGAAGTATGGGCAAACGGCGGACTTGGTGGTCGACAGTTAGCCGAAGCGGTCATTGACGCCGTCGAGTCGAACGAAAGCAAACTGACGCCTCTGTATGAGTTGAACGATTCGATCGAACAAAAGATTAAAACTATTGCGAGAGAAGTATATGGTGCTGCAGACGTCGTGTTTACCGCCAAAGCACAAAAGCAAATGCAAGATGTTCAGGCGAACGGCTGGTCGGACCTTCCCATTTGTATGGCGAAGACACCGTTCTCCCTCTCAGACGACCCTGCAAATTTCGGTTATCAACAAGGATTCACCATCACTATTCGCGAATTAAAACCTTCAGTGGGAGCAGGATTCCTCGTCGCCTTAACAGGCAACGTGTTGACGATGCCTGGGTTACCGAAACATCCAGCAGCTCTCAATATGGGAATTGACGAATCCGGAAAAGCAATCGGCCTTTTCTAATAGGGGGATGACACATGATCGTATCGGAGTTGACGTATCCTGACGGGTATCAAACAGAAGTGATGCACGTTCAGGCAGAGCAATCGATTGGAAAAATATTCATGTTTCACGGGATGCTCGAACATCACAAAAGATATATTGAGTTTGCACAGTTTATGGCAGATAATGGCTACGACGTATTTGTATGTGACTTGCGAGGTGCAGGTAAAAGCGCTCATGACCAACGCACATATGGGCATCTTACGCCAGGAACGGGATTCCAACAACTTGTTGAGGATGCACAGTTCCTCATCCGTCAATATGAGGATGATCGTCCGACATATCTAATAGGTCATAGTTTCGGTTCTCTTCTCGTTCGAAAGCTCGGTCAAGTCATGGGGCACGCCTTATCCGGAATCGTCGTCGTCGCCCCGCCTCCTCATCCAGGAGTTGCAGGCGAACTCGGGCATCGCTTAATTGCTACCGCGATGAAACGAACACACGAAACACACCAATCTCGGTTTTTTGAACGACTGTTATTCGGACGTTATAATCTTAAGTTTTTACCTGCTCGAACGGATAGCGACTGGCTTTCAAGTGTTCCAGACGAAGTCGACTCCTATCTCGCCGACCCAAATTGTGGCGGTTTGCCTTCCCTCGGTTTTTTACATGAAGTGACACGCGCTTCATTAGATGTCACCACGTCTGCACGGATTCATGAACATCCGAAGTCTCTTCCAGTTTTGTTCGTTGCCGGAATGGACGATCCTGTCACGCATGACGGAGAAGGGTTGAACGGAATCATTAAGAAATATCGTAATGCAGATGTCGAGCTCGCAGTCGTCACTTACGACAATGCTCGACATGAAATCCTTCGTGAAGCACACCGCGAACAAGTATGGTCAGATATTCTTGCTTGGATGAAGCAAAACAGAATCCATTAATTTACTTAATCCCCTTTTATAAGGGGATTTTTCATTTACCTGATTTTAGAAAAAGTATTTTAAGCATTTACCTTTTTTGTAATTCTACTTCTTCTTTCCATTTTTTAAGTACGTTATACTTAGACCGCAATCAATTTAATCATGCTCTCTCATCCGAAAGGGGTAACATATTGAAATCGACACTCTCAAGATTAGGAGTAGCCACGATTGTCTCAGGAACGATACTGAGCACTCTCGCACCACTCCAATCATATGCAGCAACATCCGAAGGAACAGTCAACACACCCATTTTAAATGTACGGTCTGATTCGTCGACATCGTCTTCAATCGTCGGCAAATTAACGGAAGGAACAATGGTAGATGTATACACCGTCAACGATGAATGGGCACAAATCAACTTCGAAGGTCAAAAACGATACGTTTCTTCTACGTATTTGACGATCGGCTCATCTATGACAACAGCGTCTACTTCATCTGCTTCGTTATATGTGGCTGAAATGAACGTTAATCTTCGTTCTTCGATGTCGACGTCTGCTTCCATCGAAACGGTCATTCCAAAAGGATCACTCGTAACGCATGTCTCAACACATGGTGCTACAGGATCTTGGTATAAAGTACAATTTGGTACATATACAGGATATGTGGCGGCACGATACTTTACCGAAACGAGCCCTACATTTTACGCGTCTACGACAGCCGTTCTATATGACAAGACAGGTACTGGCGCATCAAAAATCGCTACGATTCCGGAAGGTGCGAAAGTCACTTACCTCGATTCATTAGGCGCGACGGGTTCATGGTATAAACTCGAATACGGTTCACTTGTCGGTTATGCACCAGCACGTAACTTTACCGCGACTTCGCTTGCTCCAGAAGCAGTCACGACATATTACGCGGTGAAGAATGTCGCGCTCTACAATAGTTCAGGAACTGGTGCATCAAAAATTGCAACAATTCCACTTGGGGCAGAAGTAAAGCGTGTATACGTGAACGGATTGAGTTCATCTTGGTATAAGGTGCAATACGGGAACACGGTCGGCTATGCGGCCGCGCGTAACTTCTCGACATCAAAACCTGAAGCCGTCGTCAAGACAACCTATTATGCGGTTCGAGACCTCGTGTTATATGAGTCATCCGCTTCCGGAGCAGCTCGTCTACGCACGATTCAAGAAGGAACAAAAGTCGTCCAAGTATCGGATGCCAACTTATCGGACTCTTGGTTCAAAATTGAATATGATGGAGTCACCGGCTTCGCTGCCGCTCGTCATTTTTCAACGAAGGCACCTGAAGAAGTGACGATCACACCATACTTTGCGATTCGAAATGTAGCGATGTATAGTTCGTCTGCAGCCGGAGCGACGAAGATTGCCACGATTCCATTTGGTGCAAAAGTAGAACAGCTTTCACAAAGCGGTCTTTCTAGTTCTTGGTTCAAGATTCGCTATGACGGAAAAACAGGATATGCAGGTTCTAGTCACTTTTCATTAAAAGATCCAGAGGTCGTGGTGAAAACAGATTATTATACAACGCGTGATGTCGTTTTATACAACCGCTCAGATGCTGAAAAAGTGAAGGTTGCGGTCATTCCATTCGGCACGAAAGTTCAACAAGTGTCGGAACCTGGTCTCACGGAACGATTCTTTAAAATCGAATACGGTCCGATTACAGGTTATGCGACGGCAGATTACTTCTCGAAAACAGTACCGTCAGACGAACAATACGAAGAAGAACGTCAAGTTCGTATCTATGTAGATGGGAACGAGCCACTCAACGTTCGTTCGACGCCTGAAGTGACAACAGCAAATAAAGTCGGAACGTTAAGTACGGGAACGATTGTCAACATCAAACCAATTGTCGGTTCAGACTGGGCACTTCTTACAAGTGGTACGTATAGCGGCAACTATATTCATACCGATTACGTCGTACCTGTCACAACGACCCCACCTGCGACAGGTATCACGAAAAAAGTTTCGTATACTAGTTATCCGATGACAGTTCGTCAGATGGCAGACCGTCAAGTGGCTCAATTCGCCCAAACGGATGCACATCGATACGATGAAGCCTACCTACCTCGTGCTTGGGTAAGTGTCAACGGATCGACAGGAAAGATTGTGAAATCTGAGATGACTGTTGTCTCAGGGTTAGGAACCGCTTTGAAGATGACAGCCTCTTCAAGCTCGTCCTCGCTCGTCACCATTCCATATGGTGCGTCAATTCAATACGTTGACCGTTATACTTCGGGGTCAACCGTTTGGTATAAAGTAAAATACGGCACGATGACCGGTTACGTGACACCAAGTTCAGTCGTCGGAACCGCCAACATTTTGAGCCGTCCAATTTTAACATCTCATGCGTACGGTCAAATTAATACAGGCGAAACCGTTACGATTACAGGTCAATCCGGCACATACTATACGATTTCGTATAAACGACCGGCCGGACACAATATCCGAGTCTTTGATAACACTTGGCGTCGTGCATCAGTTGATGATCTTCTTCCATACGTCGATCCTAGCCAGATTGATGCAAACTCTCGATCATTCTATCAATTTTTAGATTTATCGAAGAGCGCTGGGACAACTGCGACAACATTGAACAAGGTCCTCACATCAAAAGGAACGCTCAGCGGACAAGGTCAGGCATTCGTTGATGCGGCTAGTATGTATGGCGTGAACGAAGTGTATCTTCTCTCGCATGCCATCCTTGAAACTGGACATGGTACATCTCTTCTCGCAAAAGGAGTTCCTGTCGATAAAGATGGGAATGCATTAATTAACTCGAGTGGGAATCGGATTTATCCGGAACGTCCTGTTGCCGCAACCGTCTATAATATGTACGGTATTCAAGCAACAGATAGCAACCCTCTTGGAAACGGCGCCAAATACGCCTTCCAACAAAAGTGGTTCTCTCCTAAAGAAGCGATTATCGGAGGAGCTTACTGGATTGGGGCTAGCTATATCAATCACCCGACATATAAACAAAATACGCTGTATAAGATGCGCTTCAATCCTTCTTCACCAGGAACGCACCAATATGCAACGGATATCGGATGGGCCGCAAAACAAACGACAAGCATCTATAATATCTATCAATCACTTGATGCTTACACACTCAACTTCGATGTACCAAAATATCAGTAAAAAAGGAGACACGCGCCTCGTTGGCGTCGTGTCTCCTTTTATGTCCACTCAATCGAATCGATAATGGACTCGATTTCCATCTTTTCATCGGTCACCTGATCGGCTACGTAAGTTAAGAATAAGAGCCGTTTCCCGTCGGTCAAGGACCATACATCTAAATGCATCCCATCTTCAATCCCACTTGCGTAGGCCGTTGTCATATCACTCGTTTCAGTCGTGACACTTGGAGCAATCTTTACATCAATCGGAAATTCGCCTAAGAACGTATTCAATTCGCTCATAGCGGATTGTTTTGGTTCTTGCGAATCTTCTGATTCATAGATTGAGATTTGAAGCGTCCCTTGCGCATCCGCTTCCGTCGAGTAAAAACTCACATAGTCTTCCTCTTCGCTGTATTCATAATGTTCCGGATACGTCAGGCGGAACCACCCATCAATTTCGTACTCTTTCATGCTGTTTTCTCCTTTACTTGCTTGAATGCCAGCCCTGTAACCATTTTAGCTTGAAGCGCGTACTTCAAGCGTTCGGTTACGTAAAGACGTTGGCTATTTACGTCTTGGGCGATCATATGTCCAAATAAGTTCATGCGGACAGTTTGATTGGATAGGAAATAGAGTCGATCCGCACTCAGCGGACGATATTCGTTTGAATGTTCAAGGTATTCGATTTCAAAGCGGCGGAGGACGTTCAGCGCACAGTAACGATCGGTTTTCCCGGTACTCGTATGAAGCTCGACACGAACGAGCTGAACGTCATACGGACAGACATTCATAAAGATAGGTCCCACCCGCTCATGGATCAAGAGGATACCCATATCGGTCTCAATTAAATCTGGCAGGGCTCCTTCATCTTGCGAGATGCTTAACACGACATACGGTCGGTTTGTCGGTGCAAGCAATTCCCCTTTATAAAATCGAAATCGTTGAATTCCTGTTAGAACCCGGGCACGCCAAGCACTCCCTCGAGCCTCGGCTTCCATCCGATACAACCTCTCTCCACTCACGCTTACTCCCCCTTCACTTGTTTGAGCGCATCGACGAACGTTTCCCATTCTAGGTTGTCACAAACAACCTTATTTTCCAATCCCCATTCTTCATCGATTGTCAAACGTACTTCGTTCGATTGTGCGTGATGGGTGACTCGAAGATCTCCTATTTGAATCATATCCGGATGAATCTCAAACGTCATACTTGGTAATCCGACCCACTTGATTCGATTCGTTCGTAACACAACCTGCCATTCTTGTTCATGATGGATCGAAAACGTCCAACTTCGGAGAGACACCGTCGTGTTCGTTTGTTTCGATTGTTTCAACATTCGAAACCCTTCACCCATCAGTCGTAAATATGATTTTCGCTCACTCATATTTCATTTCTCCCCTTTTTTCTATTATCTGCGTTGTGAATAGGATTCTGCAACCTAAAAAGTTTTTTTAAAAAAGGGTTTGCAAATTCCATCGTATATGCTATTATATCAAAGTAACGTTAAGAGTTAATACGTTTCGCGGGTGTAGTTTAATGGTAAAACCTCAGCCTTCCAAGCTGATGACGAGGGTTCGATTCCCTTCACCCGCTCCATATTTTTTCTTTGATGCGGGTGTAGTTTAATGGTAAAACCTCAGCCTTCCAAGCTGATGACGAGAGTTCGATTCTCTTCACCCGCTCCAATATCGACATATACGCGAGAGTATCTCGCACACATACACTGCACGGTTGAGACCTTGCAAAAAGCAGAAAGTCACACGACTTTCTGCTTTTTTGTTGTTCCGTCTATTGTTTTGGGGAAAAGAGTGATTGAATCCATACAGACAAGGAGGAACTACATTGATTCAAGCGAAGCTGCAATCTTTTACCGTATACGAAAGCGCGTTGATGCGAACGACATCGACCCTCATCGATACACCAGATGCCCTTTTGTTGATTGACCCGACCTGGCTCCCCGAAGAAATTGCGACAATCCGTCGTGACATCGAATTACACCGTCGGAATCGGCCGCTTTATGTCATCTTCACACATCATCATTTTGACCACATCATCGGAGCTTACGGCTTTGCAGATGCCACAACGATTGCCTCACAGGCTTTCGTCGATGCCGACTCATCTGACCAATTAAATGAGATTCGCGAGTTTTATGAACAATATTATATTGATCACCCGATTCAAAAACCGAACATCGACCTGGTCATCCAACCCGATCAAACGCTTTTAATCGGTTCAGTGCCCGTGACCTTCCTCTCTACACCGGGCCATGACGCGACACATATGTCGGTTCTCATCGAATCCATGAATCTTCTCGTTTGTGGAGATTATGGGTCTAATGTCGAGCCACCTTTTATCGAACACGACCCAACCGCCTATCTCGACACGTTACAAACCTTGCAATCACTCATCTACGAACATGAGATTCGCTGGTTCGTACCAGGGCACGGCGATTTGTGCGACAGCCGGAGTCACATGATTGAGAGATTGAGTGCGGCGGAAGAATATATCTTGGCACTCCCCGAAGAACGTCATTGGTCCTCCGCATGGCCAGAGCACGCTTTTTTTGACCGTGTTCATGAGCGGAATCGAAAGATGGTGGAACAAAAAGAGACCGAGCGTCGATCTCGTCAACAAGACGTATAAAAAAATCGCAACGTCTCCCCAAGACGTTGCGATTTCCCCCTATGTAGACCTATTTCTTTGTGACGCGTTCTGAGCGGACCGTGAACATACGGTCAACCCCATAGATCGTTACTCCCGTCAGAGCGAGTAACCCAATCATTGCAGAAGAAAACATGACCATCCCCCCATTGTTCACAGTTTCGTCATAATCACCCCGTGGTTTCATTATAAAAGACCATTTCAAAAAAAGAAAGCGTTTTCTTCAAACTTTCTTCACATTTCCCGCATTTAACCTCTATCGTTATTTTATACAACGTCCCTATAGTGATTAGACAGACACGTGTAAAGATGTGTAGCTTTTGTGGAATTTGGGAATACATGATGTAAGGATAAAAAGAGACAGAAGCTGCTCGTCGAGGAGGAAGAGGTATGATTAAGTACGGTACATTGGTACGAATCGAGGGAAAATATGCCGTGTTGAGATGGAACAACGGCTCAAGTTTCATCCCTAGACGATTCCTACCATCCGAAGCACGTGTTGGTGATACAATCATTCGAGACAACCATCATTACTATCTTGAAGAAGATATGACCCCTAACTTTGACGCATTGATCAAGCAACACTATAAAAGCTGAACGGTCTGCCCTCTCTAACCGGGCAGTTCGTTCAGCTTTTTTTCGATTGAATCATTCTGAGATGTCGTCGATTTGTTGCTGAAGCCACGCCTCGTCTACCGGACCCGTTTTTTTCGCCATGATGATCCCTTTTGCATCTAGAACGTACGTCGTCGGTAATGCGACAACACGATATTGTTGCTCGACAGCGGCCTCTTCATCTAGCAAAATCGGAAAATCAACGGGATACTCATCTAGGAATGCCTCCACGTCCTCTTTTCCTCGTCGCTCATTTTTGGTGACGTTCACACCAAGTACTGGGATGCCTGTCGCTTCTTCAAACGATACGAGTTCAGGAAACTCATCCCGGCATGGCGGACACCAAGAGGCCCAGAAGTTAATGACGACCGGCTGTCCTTGGAACTCAGAAAGGGTCAAATTCTCCTCATCTAACGTATTCAAAGTGAAGTCCGGGGCTTGTTGCCCCACTTCAAGTCCTCCTAATACCGATTCATTTTGGACGATCGGAACCGCTTCTTCTTTCTTTTGTGTCATCATATATTCCTCGTAGCCTTTATATGCGAGGCCAGCAATCAATAGAAGGATCAGCGTTCCAATACCAATTCTTTGTAAGCGCATCATTTACCCCTTGTTTGTTTTACTTAAGATTTCTACACTTAACTTATCATAAACCCGTAAAGGAGCGTATGGATTGTGCAACTTCAAAACGAGAAAATACAGATAACCTTAAAGGCACAAGGTGCTGAGATGACGAGTTGGAAAGTATCCGGAACTGAACTCTTATGGCAAGGGGACCCGACCTATTGGGGACGACAAGCCCCGATCCTCTTCCCGATTGTCGGTCGATTGCTCGATGATCAATATGTATATGAGGGAAACACCTATACGATGAGTCAACACGGATTCGCTCGGGACGCTATGTTCGAGGTCGAATCTTCGACTGCCACGTCGGTCCGCTTCACATTGAACGATACATCGGAATCACGTCAACACTATCCATTCCCATTCACACTGACCGTGTCCTATCAACTTGTGGGCGAAGAAGTGATTGTGACGTATCGCGTCCATAACCCGGGCGAAACGACGTTACCGTTTAGCATCGGTGGTCATCCTGCATTCAATATTCCGTTCATGGGCGGGACATTTGAAGACTACGTGATCGATTTCGGCGAAATCCGCTCCCTCGATCGCTATTTGCTCGAGGGCCCTTATTTAACAGGCGCGTATCAACCACTCGGAGAGCGTCAGTATATCCCCCTCACTCGGTCGTTATTTGACGACGATGCACTCATTTTTGAGAAAATTGAGTATGCTGCACTCCGACATCAACCAACCGGCGCAGCCATCGTGATGGAGAGTCCCTCTTTCACGCATTTCGGCATCTGGTCTCCGCCGCAGAAAGACGCTCCGTTCGTCTGTTTGGAACCTTGGTTCGGACATGCGGATTATAAAGGCCATCGAAAAGATTTCCTACACAAAGAAGGGATCCAACTCCTCCCACCAAACGAAACGTTCGAAGCGAATTATACATTATATATGGAAAACTAAAAAATCAATCCGACGTCTTGTCGGATTGATTTTTGATTTAGAAGCGATCGTCTTGTTCGGCTTCATATTCTGACACCGGCTTTTTCATGATGAGTGCCAGAATGATATAAATGAGGAGTCCCGGGCCACCGAGAAGCGCCATCGCCACGAATAGGACTCGCATAATGGTGACGTCCACCCCTAGATAGTTTCCAAGCCCTGAACAAACACCGGCAATCATTTTATTGTTTGGGTCTTTATAAAGTTTCCGTTCCATATCATCTTCTCCTCAACTCATTATGATCGTTGTGGTCGACGTAATGTCGTTCTTCCGCCGTTCGCAACCTCTCCACGCCCTTCAAAGTCGAGCGCTTCATTAATCGGTGTGCTACCAGACTTGATTTCGATTCGGCGACCGTACAGACCTCGGTTGTCGAGAGACGCTGCGATGACAGTCGCGACATCGGTTTCGGAAATCGTCGCACCATCCGCATCACTCAAGTCCTCTGATGCTTCGATTGAACCTTTACTCGGTTCATCAACAATGGTCACTGGGCAAATGATCGTATAGTTCAAACCGCTATGTTCGATATACTCGTCAGCGGCATTGTTAGCTGACAGAAAGTTAAAGAGTTCTTTCGGTGCAGCGTTCGGTTGATCAGCGCCATAGGCACTGAGTAAGACAACATGACGTACCCGTTCTTTCTTAGCGGCATCGATGGCATTCATCGCAACGTTTCGGTCAAGCAGTTCAATTTCAGTGCTCGAACCATCCGCGCCAGCAGTTGCCGCGATAATAACGGCATCTTGTCCACTTGTCGCCTCATGTACTTTCTTCTCGAGTTCTGTCTCGACATCAACCGTCAATACGTGTGCACCCATTTTCTCGTACTCTGCTTGTAGTTCAGGATAACGAATTAAAGCGGTCACTTGATGGGTTTTCGCTAGGCTTTTCAATACACGTTTCCCGATCTTTCCTGTTGCTCCAATGACTAAAACTTTCATTCAAATTTCCCTCCTCAAAAGAGTAGTTCATTTGTTTAAATTTCCTCTTTCAAGTCAGAATCAAACCCTTTTCTTAAAATTATCTGACAGTACCCCAGACAGATAAATCAAGGGCGTCTCGAATCGCCTGCACGCTCTCTTCTAACGGTTCATAATAATACACGTTATTGATATAAGCATCTTGACCCTCGACTTGCATCTTATTCACCTCAGGATTCGAAATCATCGTCAATCCGACAGATGCCATTTGCAAGACGTTCATCTCAAGTCCCATTTCTTCTTTCATGAAGCGATACGTCGCCGGAATTTTTGTCCATCCTGAAGGACTTGCCAGTTTTTCAGCGACAGCTGTCATGACCTCCGTTTGACGATTCGAACGTGCTCCATCCGTATCCGATTTACGATGTCTCGCATACGCCAATGCCATGTCTCCATCCATCGCATAGGAAACACCTTCTGTATACTCATACGTCTGGTTGAACCCTTTCTCGCTAAACGAATGCGTCGCCGTGACATTCACCCCACCAATCAAATCAATCAATTCCATGAATGATTCGAACGTGATGACGACTTGTCCGTCGACCGAGGCGTCGGTCAGCCCTTCCACGGCACCAATCGTACACTCTGCACCTCCGAACGCGAACGCATGCGTGATTTTATCACCTTCCCGTTCAGGTTCACACGGAATCGCTGTATACGTATCACGTGGAATCGATACATTCTGAACAGTACCAGAGCGTGGTACGAACTCCATCAACTGCAGGGAGTCTGTACGAGATCCTGACAACGATTCCCCTACCCGCGCATCGCTCCCCATAATGAGGAATGTGAATGGAGCAGTCGCAAAATATCCAACAATCAGTAGCATCGCAAGTAGGAAAAGGACAGCTTTCCCTTTCCATTTACGCTTTCGTTTCGTTGGTTGTTTAGACGCATGATCCATTTCTCGTTTAGCGGGAGTAGATGGTTTCGATTGTCTCGTCGTCTGTCGGGATGTTGGACGAGATGATTTCCGTTTCGAAAATAATGAAACCCGGGGCAGTCGTTTCCGACTTGACTTTGCCGTCCCATTTTTCGTCCTTGGAGATTCTTTCGTTTGTTCATTTAAAAAGGGATGTTCTGATTGGCGCGTTACTCGTTCACGCTGTTGTTCAGATTGTGCATGTATAGATGGATCGTCCGCTTGACCATGGTCCACACGAGACGATTCGATTTCTTGTTGTTCTAATTCGCGCTTTCTACGTTCGACACGCGATAAATGTTGTTCATCTTTCATCATTATGATCCTCAACTTTATCAATTTTTCTCTATTATCCCGAACCAGCCATCATCTGACAACGTTTCTTACGAAAATCCGTCTTAAGCATGAGAGCGAATGGTTGTTTCAGATGAAAAGCGGGAAAGGAATAATAATTGGTTTCTGCCCAAATCGAGATTGCCTACGAAAAGTTTGACTGAAAGGAGGAGAGCTGATGCGCATCGGAAAGTTACGCGTATTGTTAGAGCAGTATGGCGAGGCGACGTTACGCGATTTGCTCGTCGAAATGTACCGTCATACTCCTAAAGATGTGATTGATGATCAAGATTTTGATTTTATGATCAGCCAATTCACGCGCTATAAAGAGAAAAAAAATTCTGAAGAGCGACATTCGCTCTCGCAAACCATCACCTTGGCTGAACGGTTTGTTGATTCTGCGTACGAACATTTGTACATTCGTCCGAATCAAGTCATGTCAGAACGCGACCAAAAAAATTGGTACATTCATGCTAAAAAAATCATTCGCGATTTAGCACATTACGCCGAGGAATACACAGAAGCACGTACGATGTATGAAGAAATGTTTTACCTCCTCTCTACATCAGCTGGCGAAGAACCGCTCTTCTCTACGAGTGACCCGTTTCGCCTTTTAAAAATTTCACAAGTCACCATGCTCAAGCAACTCATTCACTACTATCAGCTCGATGCCCCGATTGATACCGTTTGGATTGACCGCGCCCTATACACCGCACTCTACGTGCCAAAAGATGTTGATTCTACACGAATTGATTTACTCTCAACGCTACCCATCGAACACAGTCATGCCAATACAAGAAAACTCCTTCACTCCCGTCTCTTAAAACTTTGCGATCGGATGTTAGAGAAGTCCCAAACAGAGGATACCGCGCTCGAAAACTATCAAGCGCTTAAAATGTTAGAACTCCGCCTTCTCGTCGCTGAAGGGAATTTGAAAGAAGCGGAACAAAAATTGTTCTCTGAATATATCCCGTTCTTTTCTCATCGCTCCGAACCATTTCGGGTATATGTCGACTTTTTAGAGAGTCACGGACACACTAGTGAGACGAAGCGCTTAAAACGAATTGCTAAAGAAAAGCGAATCCGATTTTAAAAAAAGGGAGTCAATCGATGGGATCGATTGACTCCAATACATGATATGAACGAGGGGTGTTCATTTGAAAAGGAGGACAGAAAGTTGGTGCAGAACTTTCTTCCTACACATATAAGTATAAGGGAACGATTGTAACCGTTACCAAATCACTTATTGCATTTTTGTGAACGTTTTCACGTTATTCAATCGTGTTCATCATGCCAAGTCCGATGACAGATAACAACACAATTAATACGAACAAATACACCATTTCATTCGGCGATTGAAATCCTTCATGAATTTCTACATCTTCTTCGACAATGATATTTTCATGAATGACGACCGGTTCTGTCTCGGCCATGGCTGCAGACGGTATTACCGTCAACCAAAGCACAGAAACCAGAATCAGTTGATAAATGTATTTCATCATATACTCCTACTCCGTGTTTTCATTGTGTTTAAGTATAGCACGTCTCAACCGTTCGTTGCGCTGACATTTGATGAATCTCACAGATGAACGATGAAACGAAATCCATTTCATTGTATTGGGCGGATATGTTCTATTTTACTCGAACCTTTTTCTTACGTAATTGATTTTTTCTCGAGTCAGTTTTCATCATACTGCCACACCCCACGATACAAGATAGCGCTTACAATTTATTTGTACTTATCATTTGATAAAGAAAGAAGGATTCTTCGTGAAACGAGCGCTACGTTTTGTAGAATGCAGGCAATTACCGTTACATGAGCGTATTTCCATTCAGTCGCTATATCCTTTAAGCAAGGCCCCTTTGCTTCTCTCCCTTCCCTCGCATCATCACGTCTACGTCGCACTCAATCGAGATACCCCACTCGCTTCAATCGTCGCAAACGACGAACAGCTTGAAACGGATCATGCCATTCGCCTCTCTCAAGCCACATATGGTGATCGTCACGTCTTTCGCGGACTACTTCATCGTTTGATCTATGTACGAAGTCGAGAAACAAAGTACCCGATTACGTACTATCTTCAGGAAGAGGATTCTCATAATCAAGACAAGCATCGAATATATGAAGCAGCAGGGTTTCAAGTATTTCATCAAACCAAAACGTATCATCTACCATTCATCCCTTGCGAGAAAGCAACCCATACCAATTGGACACTCGAATTGGTGGACTATTCAAGAAGAGCAGATTGGCTCACATTTCGAAATGAACATTGTCATCTCCTTCCGGGTGTCATTTCGATGACAGATGAACAATTCGCACGAGAAGTTCGCCAGCAAACATTGTTCTATTCCGTGAAGTGGAACCGACAAGTGATTGGAATCATGAAAGTACGCTTACATATGTACCATATTTCAATACAAGAGATGCACGTTGACTGTGACGAGACTTTATTGCGGGAAGCTATTTCATTCCTTCAACAAAAATTTTTCTACATGTTCCGATACATTGAAGAGGCACATATTTCAGCAACAAGTTTGCAACCTGATTTGAGTTATACACTTCGTCGTCACGGCGCCCAAATCTCGAGTATTTGTCGTTATACGTACATACTACAGGCACCACCGACCCCGATTTATTCCTAAACAATCAAAAGACGTCGAGCAAACCAACTCTTTCTCAAAGGAAAAAGTTGTTCATTCGACGTCTTTTATTCTGCAGCAGTAGTCGACTCCATCGCTAGAGGCGGCATCGCTTCAAACAGTTCTGTCCGAAGCCCCGTATCTCTCAAATCGAGCGATTCAATCCGATCGAACTTAATTTTGCGGTCGACAACATTGAACCAATACGTAATATTTGGTTCATCTTTAAAACGAATCGCATAATTCGACCCATTTAAATGAAAGTCGACCTCGGTAGACAGCAACTCGGTCGGACCAATTTGTTTATGGGTCGTTAATCGTTCAAGGACAACCTGTTCTTCATTGATGCGATAGTCGACAAACGTCGCAAGCGAGAGTCCAAACACAAATGATACAAAGGCGAAAGTGCCCACCAAACCCATCGTGATTTTTCCGTTCATTTCGCTGTCCCTCCCTCTCCTATTATATCGGATAGGCTTGAAACGTTGTGAAGTGACATTTTGTTCAACTTTAGGCAAACTGAAGCAGAAGGAGGAATTTACATGCATATCGATCATACTGGGATTGCCGTTCGAGACTTAG
Organism: Exiguobacterium sp. s131; assembly: GCF_018617345.1. Lineage (GTDB taxonomy): Bacteria > Bacillota > Bacilli > Exiguobacteriales > Exiguobacteriaceae > Exiguobacterium > Exiguobacterium profundum. The sequence continues at coordinate 119,665 of NZ_JACSJX010000003.1, forward strand.
ACGAGGCGATCACATTTTACACGACGGTCTTAGGAGGAAAACTCGTGGACCGCTATACGAACACGTCCATCGGGGTCGAGACCGAATTGGCCGTCATTCATATTGGAGAGGATGTCATCGAATTGTTGCGTCCGACTAGTAAGACGAGTCCGATCGCCCGGTTCATGAAAGCTCGAGGGAAGGGTGTTCATCATATCGCCTATCGTGTCGACGATTTGGACGAAGCGATGGCCGCTCACAAACAAAATGGCATCACCTTTTTAGAAGACACGCTGCGTACGACCGCGAAAGGTAGACGCTTAATCTACATGGACCCGCGTCATTCAGGCGGTGTGATTACCGAGCTTTGTGATTATCCTAGAGAAAAGCAGTAAGAGTGGTCCTCTTACTGCTTCATCATGGTTTCTTCTATGATTTGACGATTCTTCTCTTTTAACCGTTCATTATGAGAGGACACCATTGCGGTAGCATTCGCATTCGGGTCAATGTATGTTTTGGCCCGGTTCACCGCATTCGCAGCATCTTGAAACGCTCCAGCGATGAGATGTACTTTCCCTTCATGCGTGAGAATATCACCAGCAGCGTACAATCCCGGTATGGATGACTCGCTACCTGAATTCCCTTTCACATAAAACCCATCCTTCATCTCGACCTGCAATTCGCTGTTCCGAAGCAACTCCGCGTCTTGTTCATATCCGTGATTGATGACCACTTCATCGACCTCGATTACGCTCGTCTCTCCTGTTTCGACATGAGTCAAAAGAACTTGTTGAATCGATTTCCCATCGTGAGAAATCAAATCCGTCACTTTTGATCGTGGGCAACAGTCGACTCGACCCTGTTTAATTTTTTCAACTTGTGCTTCATGTCCACTAAGTTCTTCTTTTCGATACGTCAGCACGACCTGCTCTGCAATCGGCTCGAGCGCATTCGCCCAATCGACTGCACTATTGCCGCCACCCGATATCAAGACGCGCTTTCCTTTAAAGCGTTCAAGTGATTTAACCGTGTAATGGAGGTTCGACAATTCGAACCGCTCCGCTCCGCTCACTTCAACCTTATGCGGTTTGAGGATCCCACTTCCTGTCGCAACGATGACGGTTTTGGAAATATGATGACCGTTCGTCGTGTCGATCCCGAACAAATCGTCTGCACGCTTAGAGATCGACTCCACCTTCTCGCCAAGAAGGACCGTCGGAGAGAAGGTGAGACCTTGCTCGACGAGTTGGTCGATCAGTTTTGCCCCAGTCGTCGGTAGGAGACCACCTACATCCCAAACCATTTTCTCTGGATAGACATGTACTTTCCCACCTAAAAAAGGTTGAAATTCGATAATTTTCGTCTTCATACCTCGTAAACCGCTGTAAAAAGCGGCATACAATCCAGCCGGTCCCCCACCGATAATCGTCACGTCGAATACTTCCTCGTTCATCGTCGCACCCTTCCTCTCTATATACGTAAAAATGATAATCATTCTCATTAGATGATAACCTGTTTTGGTCACTTTGACAATTTTTTTCGAATATCGCCCTGATGGATTTGGTTTTTCTTATGCGTAGGTCGGGTAATGAAACATGAATCAAAAGGGAGGATGTGCGTGATGAATTGGATGGATGTCCTATTAATCGTCGTATCATTTTTTTGGCTAGTTGAGACGTGGCGATTTCGTAACCGAAAAGAGGCAACAGACGGGGCTGTCGAGCGGAAGAGCTTTTACTTTGTAGCGACGACGATGATTGGCGTCTTCGTGTTGTCTATGATCTCTTCGCTTGTTTTCGAATCACAGCCTTCGACAGTTCAACGAATCATCGGACTTACTTTTTACATAGCCGGCGTGTCGTTACGTTATTGGGGGATTTTACACTTACGTCATCAATTCACACGACATGTCGTCGTCCGACCGGAAGACGAACTCGTCAGCTCGGGACCGTATCGTTACTTACGCCACCCTCTTTACACAGGGTTGTTATTGATTACGTTCGGATTCTCGCTATACTTTATTCATTGGGGAATCGCCTTGATTGGTGCGGGTCTCACCTCGCTTGCATTACTGTACCGCATTCGAATCGAGGAAGGTATGCTCATTCGCCATTTCGGTCAGTCTTACCAATCCTGGTCGAAGACGCGCAAGCGCCTCTTCCCCTTCATCTATTAAAAAGGAGTCCGGCTCATCGCTGGACTCCTTTTTCATTTAGACAGAATATTTGCTGAGTAATCGGACGACGATGACCCCCGCGATGAATGCGACGATACTGAGTATCCACATGACTCCGGAAGCTGGTACACCCGGAAACACGACGGCGAGTGAGCCAATGACCAATCCGATGATGACGGAGAACGTCATTCCCGGAAAATTCGCCAACAAGTAACGAATGACTTTACTACTTACAATAAAGCCGACGGCCACTCCAGCACCGACAATCCCAATAATCAACAGATTGAAGTTTGAGATGGCGCTGATGACGGTTGGATAAACGCCAATTAACAACAAGACGAATGAACCGCTAATTCCAGGAAGCAACATCGCCATGCTGCCCAACCAACCGGAGAAGAATAAGAGAAGCGCCGTTCCGAACGTCACGTCCGTCATAATAGACGAATCAACCGGATTCAAGAATGCCATACTCGCAACGAGTATCGTTGCGACAACCATAGCAATAACATGAACCGGACGAATCGCTGCGCGTGATTTAAATTCCACGAATAGAAGTGGAATAATCCCTAAAATCAATCCGATAAAGAAAAATTGTGTCGGTGCATAATACTCCAGCAATAAGTATTCAATAACTCGACTCAGTGCGATAATGGCTGTCCCCATTCCAATTGCCAATGGAATCAAGAACCCGATATATTTTTTCCAATATCGGCTAAATACGCCGCTAATCGCTTCGATGAGTTGATCGTAGATGCCTAAAATGACTGCAATGGTACCACCGCTAACACCAGGGATTAAATCACTCGTCCCCATGGCGATCCCTCGCCAAATGTTTTTCCACTCCATAATGTATCTCCTTTACGTATATCTTTCCTCAAGCACTTAGTATAGTCGAGAAAAGAAGTTTGCGCATCCGCTTTTAGACTGAGAAAGGAGTCGAATTGATTTCTTTGATCATATAGTCAAATCTCGCCCCAGAAATGTTGATTTCTTTTTCCTTATGGAAGCCGAGACGTGTGTATAAGCGATGTGCCGCAGGATTTTCTTGATCCACGTTCAATGTGACGGCGGGCACACCGCGTTCTTTCGCAACGAGACAAACGTGTTCGATTAACTTCGTCCCGATTCCACGACCTCCATACGCCTCTGCGACAGCCAGTGAATCAATGTATTGGACATAACCTTCTGTTTCAACGTCCACCTCTTCTCCATTTCCATGCGCCGTCAACCATTCTCGAATCGGTCGATCCAATTCTTCTGCCTTATCCCCACGATACGAGATGATCATTCCGGCAACTTCTCCTTCAAAATCCGCCACCCAGATGTTTTCGTGACTCAAGCGATTATTTGGTTTCTCTACCCACATCGCTAGTCGCTCCAATACCTCAGTCATATCCGTTGATGCCGTCAATGTGTACGCAATCTCATGGATCGCTTGATACATGAGTGGTGCAATTTGTTTACTATCTTGTTTGGTTGCTTGTCGAATATTCATGATTAATCCCTCCATCATCCAGTCTAGCATAGCCCGGCACATCGGTTGTTTGTCCACACTCGTTTTGTGGCATCATATAGAGTGAAAGGGGCGAATCGAAATGAAAGCTATTCTTACAGGAATGAACGGTACAGTGGCACCCGTTGTTGCCGAAACGTTACAGCGCCACGGAATTGAAGGGATTGCGTGGAATCGCGAGCAAGTGTCCACGACAAACGAAGAGGAAATGCGGGAATTCATCGAGCGCATCCGACCGGACTACTTTTTACATATCGGTATGGGCGCGGTGGAGTGGGCCGAGACGCTCGCTCGTTTATGTGGTGAGGCGAAAATTCCTTTCCTGTTCACGAGCACGGTTTCAATTTTTTCAGATGAAGTGACCGGACCGATTTCCCCAGATACGCTACCAGATGCCGAGGATGACTATGGAAAGTATAAGCGTGAGTGCGAACGTGCGATTATGAACGCCAATCCTGGTGCTCAAATCGTTCGTCTCGGATGGCAAATCGGGGATGAGGCCGGATCGAATAATATGATGGACTATTTTACGAACGAGATGAAGCAACGAGGGGTCATCCAAGCGAGTGAGCATTGGTATCCATCATGTTCATTTTTAGTAGACACGGCAGACGCGCTATTTGAAATTTTGACTAAACGTGGACCGGGCATCTATCAGTTAAACGGAAATGCGAACTATTCCCTATACGACATCGTCGTCGGACTAAAAGAGCTTCATGACACCGACTGGCAGATTGAATGTACCGATGAACCGAAACGGGATAATCGAATGATCGATTCATCGGTCTCGATTCGTCCCATCTCCAAACGCCTAAATTTGCAAACGAAGTAAATTCAAAGTCGCCTACTCCCATCGAGTAGGCGACTTTTTTATTGGTTTCGAGTTAGATGAGTCAATCGCAATTTACTTTTCGGCAGACTCGGCATGTCTACAAAACTATAGCTCAAGTCTTGAGGCGGGACCGTGTAGGCGTATTCCTTAGTAAACAACTCAATGACTTGTGCAAGAATTGCAATGGTCACATGTTCACCGGCACATCGATGTCCAAAATCTACATCTCCCCCACCTTGTGGAATAAAGTTAAACGGACTCTCGTTCCAATCTTTGAAACGAGAGGGATCGAATCGATCCGGTTCCGTCCAAATAGAGGAGTCATGATTCGTACCGTACAAATCAAGAAGCGTCAGCGTCCCTTCCGAAAATGCATAGCCGTCCCATTCAAAATCGGTTTTGACACGAGCTGCCGCTACAGGGAAAAATGGATAAAACCGTCTCACTTCCTGGACAAATTCTGTTTTCGAGACCTCTCCCCGCTCTACCTGCTCTTTTACATCCGGGAACTGATGTAAAGCTAAGACAGTGAAGAGGACATACACCGAGATTGCGACAGTCGGGCGTAAAATGTTCAATACTTCGACCGCCACGACGTCTTCAGGTAATAACTCTCCGGATTCATCTCGGTGCCACGAAAATTCGTACAGCGCCGTATGTTCGTTCGGCAATAATCGATTCGACCGCACTTCTTTTACCATCTGACGAATCCAGGCTTCAGCGGAACTTCGTGCCTTCCGACCTTGTAAATACGTGGGACCAAGAGACGTACCCGATTCAAATAATAACCTCATCTCTTCAGTGCGCTTCCCAACTTCTTCTTTCGCAAGTGGAACTCCCGACCATTCACATACGGCCTTCATCAACACTTGTTGCGCAATATCGTATAAGACGACCTCCTCTCCCATTCGTTCAATCTGGTTCCACTCTCGATATGTCAAGCGGAGCAATCGATCTATGTTTTCTTTTGTCATCAATGACATGAACATATGTTTTCGATGCGTATGTGCCGTACCATCAAGTGTTTGGACCCCATCTTCTCCAAACAAGGTTTTCAATAGACGTTTTGGCGCCGCATTCTGGCGCATGAATTTGTCTGCATCATAGAACACCTCGGCAGCCTCTTCGCCCCCAAGACAAATCACGCGCTCCCCGAGCAAACGTGTTTCAAAGATATTTGATTGAAAACTTTTGCGACGATTCGCAACAAATAGATATCCTTCCCTTAAAAAATCGACACTATGGTCGAGTCCTTCTTGTTTCGGTATGACTTTCCCCATCCAACTCACCCTTTCTCTTTTCTCGAACTATAAAGGATGTTCCCCCGTTTTTAGCAAACAAACCTAATATCGAAAGGAGCGAGTGACATGTTGCCGTTCTTACTGACATTGCGTCGAATTGTAAGCGGAATCTGGCGTGGCCTCCGCGAACCTGAATTCCAAGTCTTATTCAGTCTTGTCTTTCTCACTGTCCTATCCGGTACACTTTTTTACACACGGTTCGAGGAGATGCGTTGGTTGGACGCACTTTACTTCAGTGTCATCACCCTGACTACCATTGGATATGGTGATTTTGCTCCTCAGACCGACATCGGAAAAATATTCACAATCGGATATGTATTGACCGGGGTGGGCATCATGGTTGGCTTTATCACAAAAGTGTTTGATCATTTACAAAAAGCACGACTCGATGAATTAGAAGCAAAACAAAAGACGCCACCCTCTGATTCATAAGGATGGCGTCCTTTCGTTTAGGAAACTTTTCGATTTTCAATTTCAAGCTGTTGGTTGAAACGCTTCGTCTCGGCTATGACAACACCCGACAAGAACAAGAGACCAATCAAGTTCGGGATGGCCATTAAGCCGTTGAAGACATCCGATAACGCCCATACCAAGTTCAAGTTTGTCGTCATGGCACCGAGTCCCGCGACGAGTACAAAAGCAATCCGATAGGGAAGAATCGACTTTTGTCCGAACAAGTAATGGATGGAGCGTTCGCCGTAATACGACCAACCGAGCACGGTCGAATAGGCGAACAAAACGAGCCCGATTGTGACAATATAACCGCCGGCTGGTCCGAGGAACAGTTCAAATGTAGCTGAAGTCAATTCGACCCCTTCAAGTCCTGTCCCGATTTGACCACCCATGACGAGTGTCAATCCTGTCACCGAACAGACGACAAGCGTATCCAAGAAGACTTGAGTCATCGAGACGAGCGCCTGACGACCCGGCATATCTGTTTTCGCTGCCGCTGCTGCGATCGGAGCAGAGCCAAGACCTGCTTCGTTCGAGAAGACACCACGTGCCACCCCGTATCGAATGGCAGCTCCGATGGCCCCTCCACCGATTGCTTCTGCACTGAACGTACTGCTAAAGATGAGTGCGAACGCATCCGGAATCAGTGAGTAATTCATCACCATGATGATGAGACCGCTACCTAAGTAGAAGGCAATCATGACGGGGACGAAGTAACTGACCACTTTCCCGATGGAACGCACGCCTCCGAGAATGACCGCTCCTGTAAAAATCATAATGAGAATCCCTGATATGTAAAGTGGTACGTCAAACGTTGTTTTGAGCGCAAGCGCGACCGAGTTCGTTTGGACCCCGTTTCCAATACCGAACGCCGCAATCGATGCGAATGCAGCAAATGCTACTGCTAACCATCGTTGATTCAACCCTCGTTCTAGATAGTACATCGGTCCACCAGCCATTTGACCGCGCTCATCAGTGACCCGATACTTCACGGCAAGAACTGCCTCTGCGTATTTCGTTGCCATCCCAAAGAAACCGGACACCCACATCCATACGATGGCTCCCGGTCCTCCTAATACGACCGCTGTCGACACCCCGACGATATTCCCCGTACCGACGGTCGCCGCCAGAGCGGTCATGAGCGCCTGGAAGTGACTGATGTCCCCTTTAGAGGATTGATCCTGATTTTTCGAAAACGCCAATTTCAACGCATACGGTAATTTGGTGATTTGAATTCCACCTAGACGCACCGTCAAGTAAATGCCTGTCCCCACAAGCAAAATCAAGAGCGGTGGTCCCCATACAAAGTTGGACACCGTACTCACCCATTCACTAAATGATTGCCCCATACAAAGTATCCCCTTCCCCCCGAAAAATAGTGTACACCTCTATTTTTTCAGAATACTTAGAACAATGCAAAAGTATTGTACTAAAACAACTGATTCATTGTTTGTTCTGTACAAAAACAGCGAGACGAACTCAATCGTCTCGCTGTGACTCAGGTTTCTCTCGTTGTAAAGGCGCTTTCCAATCAAATGTATCCGGAACATAATCGAGCCCGCCTGGATGAAACGGCTGGCAGCGAATGAGTCGGCGAGCGGTTAAATAACTGCCTTTGACAGCCCCATGTTTTTCGATTGCTTCGATTCCGTAGTGCGAACAGCTCGGATAAAATCGGCACGTTGGCGGCTTTAATGGTGAAATAAAACGCTGATAACCTTGAATCCCTTTTACTAGTACACGTTTCACACGATTTCGCCTCACTCTTTTGAATTAGTGCCATCATAGCGCGATTTGAAACGTTTGTCATGTTCGTCGATTCCTATGTCAAATCGTTTTCCATCTCTTTACAAATGAGCAGGATGGGCGATATTCGAGTGTATGTTTGTTATGATAGTCAACATAACTATTGACCGAATCGAAAAGAAGAGGTGACGAATGATGAATCAATTACTAATGGTCGGTGCTGGATCGATGAGTGAGGCGCTCGTTCGCGGGTGGATCGACTCGGGCATCGAACCGACACACATCACAATGACAAACCGAAGTGACCGGGAGCGCTTACTCTTCCTACAAGATGAACTCGGCGTTCAAATTGTTGAGGACGAAAACGTTAACGACTATGACATCGTCGTATTAGCGATGCAACCTGATGGCGTCATCCCGTACGTAGAATCAAAAGAATGGAAGACCCCACTACTCGTCTCAGTCGCTGCACATATCGAACCGAGCCAATTAGAAGAGGCTTCAGGGCTACCAGCTGTTTGCGCCATGCCGAACACGCCTGTCGCCCATCGGAACGGGATGACGGGTCTATGGTTTGGTCCAGAAACAGATGAGGCAGTCCGTGAGAAAGCGACTTCTCTCTTTGAACGGGTCGGTCGAACGGCCGTCACCGATGCGAAAACGATGTCCGCCTTTATGGCCGCTGCAGGGTGCAGTCCTGCCTTTTTCTATGAAATCGTAGGTGCGATGACGCCCGTCCTAACGGATGTCGGTTACGATGAACAGACAGCGCGTCAAATTGTCGCCCAAGCGATGAAAGGCTCCGCTGAGTTACTGTCTCATGAAACACGTGAGACGAATGAACTGATTGCCGATGTGGCCGCTCCAGGCGGACCGACCGACCGTGGTGTCGGCGTGCTTCGTGAACGGAATCTTGCTGACGTGATGGCTTCAGCCTTGCGCGAAAGTGCCAAAGAAGATCATGAATCGATTGAAGAAGTGTAAACGATACTCGTTTACACTTCTTTTTATGTTCACTCGACCTTACTATTTATTATTTATAACTTTTTATATGATCAATATTTCACTTTCTCTTTTGACATGATAAGATAGCCAATGAGAATCGTTATCAAAAGATGGGGAAGGTTACTTATGAGTCTATTACGACATGTCGCGTTGAATCAAACCGTCATTTTATCTGATTTGACTAAAATTGATGATCGCTTGCGCCGACGAATGATTTCTCTTGGTTTTTACGAGGGATGCTCGGTTCGTGTGAAGCGCAGAGCTATTTTTTCAGGACCGCTCACCATTGAACAAGTGGATCATCAACAAATTATCGCCATCCGAAGATCAGATGCCGAAAAAATCGGAGTGATTGTACCATGAGCCAACGGATCGCATTGATTGGCAATCCAAATACAGGCAAAACTTCATTGTTTAATCGATTAACAGGTTCATTCGCACATGTGGGCAACTGGGCCGGTGTCACAGTCGAACAAAAAATCGGTCAGTTACATGGGAAAGTCGGACAATTAATTGATTTACCCGGTGTCTATGACTTAGACCCGCTCTCGGCAGATGAAGCGATTGTCTCCCGTTTCTTACTGCATGAACCATTTGACGGGATGATCAATATTGTCGATGCTTCACAATTAGAACGTAACTTACAACTTACTTTGCAACTTCTAGAGATGGGACGGCCGCTTCAAATCGGTTTAAACATGGTCGACGTCGCAGAAAGTCGTGGAATGCATGTTAATCTCGACAAATTAAAAACGCTCCTCCAAGTAGATGTCTTCCCAATCACCGCACGAACAGGTGATGGTTGTGACGTCTTGCTCTCATCGATTCAAATGGAGAAGCGTCAACCTTTCGAATTAAACTATGGTCCAGAGACCGAAGAAGCGATTACACGCATTCTTCGTTTAACTGGTCTATCGAGAACGGATCGCTGGATTACAATTCAATATTTAGCAGGCAACCGGATTGTCGTCGACCATTTAGAAGCATCATCTCCAGAGATTGTTGCCGTCCGAAAAGAACTGGAAACGGCTATAGGGCGTTTTGCACACGCACACATCACTGAGCGTCGTCGCGATTGGGCGAAACAGATTCGACACCAGGTCATTGAAAATCACAATGCACAGGACGTGACGATGACAGATCGCATCGATGCGGTTGTGACGCATCCTATCTTAGGTTTACCCATCTTCTTCGGGGTACTCTATGCGCTATTCCACGTGACATTTAATTGGGTTGGTGCACCTCTTTCCGATTTATTAGACGGACTATTGTCTGGTCCAATCACATCAGGAACGGTTTGGATGTTAGATGCTGTAGGTGCTTCTCCATTCATTAAAGCCCTTCTCGTAGACGGTGTCATCGCAGGTGTCGGTGGCGTATTGGTTTTTGTTCCGCAAATCTTTGTCCTCTTTTTCTTTATCTCATTTTTAGAGGACTCCGGATATATGGCGCGAGTCGCCATCGTGATGGACCGTTTCATGCAACTCGTCGGATTGAATGGAAAAAGCTTCATCCCGATGATTATCGGATTCGGATGTAACGTTCCTGGAATCATGGCCGCTCGAACGGTCGAAGAGGAGCGCGAACGTCTAGTCACCATCTTCATCTCACCATTCATGTCATGTTCGGCCCGGCTTCCGATTTACGCTGTGTTTGCGGCGAGTTTCTTCTCTACTCATCAAGCACTCGTTGTCCTCTCGCTCTATATGTTGGGAATTTTCCTTGCCTTGATTGCCGCGAAAATCTTTACGAAGGCATTGGCCTCTGAAGATCAGACGAGCTTATTCATCGTCGAACAACCTCCATACCGCGTTCCCCAAGGACTTACCTTATGGCGTAGCACTTGGCAAAAAGCTAAAGGATTCGTTCGAAAAGCCGGTACATTTATTTTTGGTGGTTCTGTGTTCATCTGGCTACTCGCCTATTCAGGTCCAAGCGGCTTTGATGTACCGATGAATGACAGTTTCTTGGCGATGATTGGTGGTATGATTGCCACATTACTCGTCCCACTCGGATTCGGTACTTGGCAAGCCGGTGCCTCGCTCATCACCGGATTCTTAGCAAAAGAAGTGGTCGTGTCTACGATGGCAATCATCTATGCGGTCGGCGAATCAGATTTATCGGAGTCGCTATTACCAATCTTCACCCCACTCAGCGCGTATAGCTTCATGGCCTTCGTTTTACTTTATGTCCCTTGTTTGGCGACAGTCGCTGTCATCCGGCGAGAAGTGGGTAGTGCCAAGTTGACATGGTTCGCCAGTTTATACGGTTTAGGTGTCGCTTATGTGGTGTCTCTTGTCATTTATCAAGTCGGTCGCTTATTCGGTTTTGCGTAAGGAGGAATACCATGTCATTCTTTGACCTACTCATCGGATTCATTGTTTTTGGATATGCAGCATTTTCTCTTTACCGCTACACACGTAAAGCAAAAGGCGGGAAATGTGCAACATGTGAAATTGAACCTACCTGTACAGCGGCGTGCGATGCAGCCGATTGGGATAAAATCATTGCGGAAGCTCTACGAAAAGAGCCTTCCACAATGAATGCAACCACGAAAAAAGACTGAATCGAATTCAGTCTTTTTTCTTTACAGCATATGTATAACCGTGACAATCATCGCGACCACTAAAATCCCCGGTAATAAATTGGCCACGCGAATTTTTGTGATTCCAACCAAGTTCAGACCAATCGCCACAATCATGACCCCACCGGTCGCGGTCATCTCTAAAATAAAACTGTCCATGAGCGATTCCGGTATGAATTTCATGATTTGAATGGCGAGTAATGCGATTCCGCCCTGATACAGTAACACTGGAACTGCTGAAAACATGACCCCAATCCCAAGTGTCGAACTTAATACGAGGGCCGTAAAACCATCAATCAACCCTTTCGTGTACAACACGTCATGATCACCACGCAACCCGCTATCGAGCGCCCCGATAATGGCCATCGCCCCGATCACGAAAATGAGTGTGGCCGTTACGAATCCTTCCGCTACACTCGATTGACTTCCAAGTCGCCGTTCAAGTCGATAACCGACTTCATTTAATAATTCATCTAACTTCCACCACTCCCCGAGCGCTGACCCGACGACGAGACTTCCGATGACAATCAAGAAGTTCTCACTCTTCATACCCATTTGAATCCCAAGCAAGATGACCGCAAGCCCGATTGCCGCAGTCACCGTCTCCTTCATACGCTCCGGAATGCGGTGAAATAAGAGACCTAGCAATGCCCCGATGACAATCAATGCGGCATTGACGAGTGTACCCGTTAGCACCATGTTGCATTCCCCGTTTCATTATGTATTGAAAGGAATATACCAATTGCTTTCGTGCCATGTCAATATACAAAAAAAGAGCCACTTCTCGCAAGAAGTGGCTTCGCGGAAACCCATGTTCCGGTGGGTTTCTCGAGGGTTTGGCACCCAAGTGATTCTGACTGGGCTCGAACCAGCGACCTCTACCCTGTCAAGGTAGCGCTCTCCCAGCTGAGCTACAGAATCAGGTCGTGTCCTCTCTTAAGGACACTATTAATATATCAAGAAACTATTGAGTTGGCAACAACTTTTTTTATTTTTTTGAGACTTTTTATCGTGTCATTTGTTGACGGTCGATATGTCGACATAACCGCTCCAAGTCACCCGCATAAACGGAGACGAGCATATCCTTGTACAGTGTATCTCGATCCCAGTGAAGACCATTCGCTTTGGCGACCCGTTGAGATGGAACGTTGTCCGGATGAATCAGAGAAATAATCTCCTTCTCGCCCTCTGAAAAAGCATGCTGCATCAGACGCGCGGCGGCTTCTCGACCATATCCCATGTGCCAATGCTTCGGTGACAACCAATATCCGACTTCCAACTCGATTTTACCGTCCAATTCATGCAATAGCGTACCTGCGTGACCAATCGGTTCATCACTTTCAAGTGTCATGAGCTTCAGGAGACCCGTTTGGCGTCCTGTCTCATAGCGGGCCAATTGACGTTCAAACCATTCAATCGTCTGTTCGTCTGTATACGGTCTCCCATCCGGACTGATGAAGCGCATCACCCGTGGATCTTGGAGAAGCGATTTGACAAAATAGAAATCAGAAAGCGTATACGGTTCAAACCGCAAACGTTCGGATTGCAACTCGACAAGATGCATCGTTTTCCGCCCCCTTTTTTTCATCACATAATCTGAAGTAATAAATTCCCGTTTTCAGCACATTTCAATCCTTTACGAGACAATTTTTAAACCGATTACACTACTAATAATCATCAATAAAAAGAAGATACGCCAACAATTTTTCGATTCGTTCAAATAGAGCATCCCTAAAATGACACCACCGGCCGCACCGATGCCTACCCAGATGGAATAGGCAAGACTAAGAGGAATGACCTCAAGTGATTTTGATAACCAATAGAAGCTGAGCGCAAACGATAAAATTGATGCAATCGACCACTTTAAAATCTGGTATCCTTTCGATTTCCCCATAAAGAAAACGGCTGTCATTTCAGCAATTCCCGCTCCAATCAGATAAACCCAACTCATGCATCTTCCCCTCCTGTCACTTGCTTCAATCCGATGATGCCGATAATCAACGTCGCCACAAGTATTAGTTTCCATCTACTAAGCCCCTCGTCAAACAAGAAGGCGCCAACTATGACTGTGCCGACCGCACCGATTCCTGTAAAAACAGCGTACCCCGTACCGGCAGGCAGCGTCCGAAACGCTTTCGCCAATAATCCGAAACTGAGAATCAATAACACGATTGTCCACAATGTCGGACCTAGAATCGTGAAGCCTTCAGACAACTTCATCGTGGTCGCCCAGATGATTTCGAGTAGTCCTGCAAACAGGAGGGAGATCCATGCACTCTTCTCTTTACTCATCCCAACCCACTCCTTTCTTGAAAATTCGAAACGCAGCTTGTTGTCGCATCTCCCGGTCATCTTCAAATGTAAATAAAGACAATAAAGCACCGTCTAGGAAGCAATAGTACGCAGCATATAGTTCATCGAGCGATTGTACCGGTAAATCGCCACATTCCATCGCCAGTCGAAATTGCTCTTTCTCAAATCGTTTTAACTTGGTTTCGACCGTACCGATGACTTCCTCGATATACTCTCGAAACTCCGGAGGAGGTACTAGCAACATTCGTTTCGTCAACATCCAAGTCTCATGATCACTAAAGAATGACGTGAGTGTGTTGACAATCGAATCGATTCGTTCTAAAGGTGGTCGACCAGCCGTATCGTCACAAGTTGTCTGCCATACTTCTTCGTAACGATTGGCCATATCTGACACGACTTGTTTGAACAGTTGTTCCTTCCCATCGATATGGGCATATAAAGAAGCCTTGCGAATCCCTACATCTTCCGCTACTGCCGCTAGTGACAACCCTTCGTAACCATCCCGCGCGAAGCGTGTGCGAGCAGACTGCATGATTTTATCTTTTGTATTCACGTCATTCACTCTCCTTGCCTTACACTTTACCTAACGAACGGTAGGTAGTCAAGTCAGTTGATTGTATTTTGGTTCATGATTCTCCACAATACAAGTAGAAAGAGGTGACGAAAGATGATTGAACAATTGAACGTGTCGATTCCGACGGAGAAGATACGTGGTCAAAAGCGGATTGTTCGCGTATTTCGACCAGACTGGGTCGACGTCAGCACCCCGCTTCCCGTCCTGTATATGCATGATGGACAAAATGTGTTTTCTGGAAACACTGCTACATATGGAGAAGGTTGGGAAATCGATCGTTGCATCGACCTGCTACAACTCCCGCTCATGGTCGTCGCCATCGCGAGCGCCCCGAACTGGCTGGACCGTTATGATGAGTATTCATATGAGGAAGATGAGATGCTGTATCGACGGATCGGACCCGAATTGGCAAGAACTCGTCCAACACTCGGTGGCCAAGGCCGTATGTATACAGATTGGCTCATGAACGAATTAAAACCACGAATTGACAACGAGTACGCTACTGACCCAGAAGATGTCGGGGTCATGGGGAGCTCGATGGGAGGTGTCATCTCTCTATACATGATGGCGACCTATCCTTCTATTCGACGAGTTGGTTCCCTCTCCACTGCGGCATGGGCCAATCTTGATCCATTGATCCGAGAAATGAAACATGCTGAGTTCGCCGGTAAACTATATATGGACATTGGCACAAATGAAGAGAGCGGGCCTATCACTCCAAGCGACTACCTATTCACGAATGCGAAACTGATTGACGTCATCGCGCAGAAAGGAATCGCCTTCCGATATGAGGTCGAACCAAATGCGATTCACAACGAATCGGCCTGGCGTCGCCGCTTGCCTCACGCACTGCGCTATCTATACGATTGCACGTAAAAAGAGCGAATTCCGTAACTTTCGGAATTCGCTCTTTTGTTTAGATGACCCAGTTCCCGTCACGCATGATTGCTTCACGCGTCCCGTCTTCCCGTTCACCATCGATATTCATTTCGGCTGACCCGATCATGAAGTCAACGTGTGTCATCGAGTCGTTCGCCCCGTTCGCCGCGAGCTCTTCTTGTGACATCGAAGGACCCCCTTCGAGACATGTCGAGTACGCACGTCCGAGCGCCAAGTGACACGATGCATTCTCATCAAACAACGTGTTATAGAAGAGAAGACCAGAGTTCGAGATTGGAGAATCATCCGGAACGAGCGCTACTTCACCGATACGACGCGCACCCTCATCCATATTCAACAATTCATCGAGAGCCGCTTGCCCTTTTTTCGCCTCCGCTTTGACGACTTTCCCACCTTCAAACCAAAGAGTGAACTCATCAATCAAGTTCCCGCTGTAGCTGAGTGGTTTTGTACTCGATACGTAACCTTCCACAGAATCTTTATCTGCGAGCGTGAAGACCTCTTCCGTCGGCATGTTTGCGATAAAGTCGATGCCATCGACGTTCGGACCGCCACCGCCAAGGAAGACGTGTTTTTTCGGAAGTCCAATCGTCAGTTCCGTACCTGGCGCTTTGTAATGAAGCTTCGCATATTTCTTCTCTGTCAACAGCTTCGCACGGCTACGGAGTGATTGATCGTGTGTATCCCATGCCGCGACAACATCTTCTTGATCCATCCGCGTTGCTGCGAAGATGGCTTGCCATAATGCTGCAACCGCATCATCACGTCCCGGGAATACTTTTTGTGCCCACGCTTCTGACGCACCTGCGACGATTGACCAGCTCACATTGTCGCTCATCACATATTGACGCCACTTCGCAAGCGCTTGTCCTGCTGCACGGTTTGCATCCGAAATGCGTGACGATTCCACACCATTCAATGCATCCGGGTCATCACTGACGATTGACAAGAATGCCGTCTTCTCTTCAGCCAATTGCTCAAAACGAGCCTTCAACCAATCTGGAAACTCTTTGAACGAATCCGCTGGTGCATTGAAATAACGGAT
Source organism: Exiguobacterium sp. s131 (assembly GCF_018617345.1). Classification (GTDB taxonomy): domain Bacteria; phylum Bacillota; class Bacilli; order Exiguobacteriales; family Exiguobacteriaceae; genus Exiguobacterium; species Exiguobacterium profundum. Next base: position 136,086 of record NZ_JACSJX010000003.1, read on the forward strand.
CTTCCCTGTTTCTTCGTCGCTCCAGTTGACGAACACTTGCTTCGCTCCGGCCGCATAAGCAGCCTTCACCACGTGACGGACGAGTGGTGCCTGACTGATGTCAGCACGTACTTCTAATTGTTGACCAGGTTGAATGTTCACACCTTTTTTCACAGCTAATTCTGCATAGCGTGCGAAATCTGCCTCTGTCGGCATCGAAATCTTAGACATATGTATCGTTCCTCCTTTTCAGTTATCTTTATTTTCTTAAATTTCAGGAAAAGTTGCAACCAATGCGCAAAAACGGGCATATTAGTAGATGAAGAAAGAAGGAGGAATCCAAATGGCAGATTGGAAAACAACATACACACATTTTTTAAAACAAGCGAAAGAAGACATCCGCGACCGAGAACAATTGGGCGACTTGCTCGTTCAAGGTGAACGCGCACTCGCAAAAGTCACAGTCGATGTGGCATCCAATGAAATCAGTAACATTGAGCGTGAAGAAGAACTGACACTTTACTTCCAGATGAAACAAATGCTGAATATGTTACGCGCGCTTTACAATGAACAATTTGAGATGCAACCCGATAAACAAGAGGAACTTGTTGCGGCCATCCTATACTTCGTCTCCCCATTCGATGCGATTCCAGACGATGTCCCACTCGGACTTTTTGATGATGCTCAAGTCATCGATTACGTACATGAGCAATTAGCGAGTGATATCGATCGATTCCATAATGACATGTGAGACTTGAAATGACGTAAAAGTAGCAGTACGCTTGCAGAAGACTTACAAAAAGGAGGCGTCAGGCCTAGCCATTATCTATGTATGCAAAATCTCGAAAACGGGTTGCCCTTGAAACGGTACTGTTCATCATTGCCGGGACAATCCTTCAGTCTGTCTTTGTCAGCTTACTGCTCAAACCAAATGAAATCGGTTCTGGGGGAATCGTTGGAATCACGTTGATTACGAATGAACTGTTTGGAACCCCCATCGGTTTGACACAGCTCGTGCTTAATATCCCACTCTTTTTATTGGGACTAAAATATTTGGGACGTCGATTTATCTTGATGACAGGAATTGTCGTCGTACTTTCCTCTATCCTCATAGATAGTTTGCCAGTCTTGATTCCCCCGACCCCACTCGATGATCCGCTCGTCGCTTCGGTGTTCAGCGGAATCGTTTCAGGGCTTGGACTCGCACTTCTCCTCTTTGCAGGAGCTTCCACCGGTGGACTCGACATTCTAGGGAAAGTCATCTATATGAATAATCGAAACTTGTCGTTGCCTAAAATTTTTCTGACACAAGACATCATCGTCTATGTGTTGGTCTTCATCGTCTTTGACATCAAAGCTGTCATGTACGCGCTTGTGTTAAGCTTCGTCAGATCCCGTACGTTGCTTACGATTCATAAATTCTTCGCTGCCCAAAAGCAATGCTTCATCATTTGTCAAAAAGCAGACGAAATCAATTTGGTCATCAAGCAGAATTTGAAACGGGGCGTCACCATCATGGATGCGACAGGCGGATATTCGAACGATTCGAAAAAAATGCTGTACGTCGTCGTCCAGAACAATGAAATCCCACGCCTTCGTCAAATCGTGTCTGAAATCGATTCTGAGGCGTTTGTCACTGTGTCTGAAATCGATTCAGTCGTCGGAAACTTTAAAGAACACTCCTATACACTGTAAATCTAAAATTTTCGACAACAATATAGATTGTTGTCGATTTTTTTGTGTAATCTTCGTTCTCCTGTTCCGATAATAAATAAGAGCTCCATACATATAAAGAAGGAGGTGCATGAGTTGTCTGTTTACTCGTTGCGCCAATACGTTCCGGCGATTCTCATCGGAACTTTTTCTACCGGACTTTTATTTTTATTTTTGACCCCGCACGACTTACTACAGATCACGTTGTTCATCTATTATCTCGTCATATCAGGGGCAGCGATTGGCTTTAGCGGAGTAGCTATCTTTAAACATAGAGGTATGCGGCGTTTTATCCATATTTTGATTAGTGCAGGAAATGTATGCTTCACGCTGTACTTACTGATGCACTATCATTCAATCAACGACAATATGCAGTCCTTGTTGTTCCTCCAAAATTTCTTTTATTTAATCATGGCTTTAATCGTCATCACGCAATCGATTGAGTTTCGTACTTTGAAACTACGCACGTTCGATTTATTCGCCCTGTTCAGTTTCCTTTTGATTGGTGGTCTTCATATTTGGTTCTTTTCAACGCAAGACGTCTCACTCGTGTCACAGTTGAGCGGATTCGAAGAGCAAATGTTACTCATTAGCCTCTATATGATGCTCGCATTCCTCTACTTAAATCGAGTCGTCTCAGCCGGGCAACAGTTCCGGATTTTATTGCTCGTCGGAATTCTTGGATTCACGATTGCTTCGATTGCAAACACGTTGGTTGTCTTTTCCGGAATTACACATGAATTGATTCATCTGTTGCAAGTCAGTAGTATCTTGACCATCTCGATTAGCTACTGGGTCGATGATGTATCGGAAGATGCACTTGCCTACGATTCCATTGTCGATTATGTGCTGTATAGTGTGGTCGTCATGATGTTTTTACTCGCTTCCGATCGCCTTCTTGGAACATCCGTAATGGACTCGATGATTGCAAATGCTGTTCTCTTGTTGCTCATTCGTCAGTTTGTCGTCTCCAAACAGAACGCACTCATCAGTCATCGTTTGCATTCCGTCAACACAGATTTGGAAGTTGCCGTGTCGACCAAGGCACATGAATTAGAAATCCGTGAACAGCAATACCGTTCGCTTTTTGCCTACCATTCAGAACCGATTTTCTTATTCGACTTGCATGGCGAAGTGTTATCTGTCAACGAGGCCGGCAGTTCTATCTTAGGACTGACAACCGAAACACTACTCGGCTCGAACATCTTAGACATCATTGAATCGAAAGACCGTGCACCTTATACCATCATTCTTCAAGAGTTGACGAACGGTCGTCCCCGAACAATCGATGTGCGTGTGATGACCGACGAAGGGGAAACACGCGTCTGGCAATTGGTCAACGTCCCAATGATCATCGAGGGAGAAGTCGAGGGCATCTACGCTATCGCTAAAGACATCACCCAGATGATCGAGCAACAAGAACAAATTCTGTATCAAGCTAAATTCGATAGTTTGACCGGTCTTCATAACCGCTACGCACTTCAAGAGCAAATCGAACGCTTGATCGAGGAAGGGCGTACGTTCACATTGATGTTTTCCGATTTGGATGGATTTAAAGAAATCAATGATCAATTCGGTCATCATATGGGTGACCAGTTATTACAACATATCGGAAAACGGCTGCGGACTGCACTCTTGCCGAACGAATATGCCGGGCGACTCGGGGGCGATGAGTTTATCGTCGTCGCGGAACATGGAGACGATGAGATGTTGACGGAACGATTGCGGCGACTTGTCTATCGTCCCCCGTATTATATGGCCGGGACACTCGTCGAAGTACATGCCTCGATCGGGATTGTCCGCTTCCCGGAGCACGGGAAAAAATTAAAGCACTTGCTTTCGAATGCCGATTTGGCGATGTATCGCGCGAAAGACAAAGGTCGTGACGAAACCGTCATGTTCGAACTAGAGTTACGGGAGGACAAAGAAGAGCGGAAAGTGTTGATGGAAGGGCTTGAAACCGCACTTGAAAAAGGCGAGATTTCCCTTTTCCTTCAGCCTCAAGTGGATGCCTCGACGAAAGCAATCATCGGAGCAGAGGCGCTCATGCGCTGGCAACATAACGGTGCGTTCATTCCACCAAGCCAGTTCATTCCGATTGCTGAAGAAACGGGACATATTCAGGATTTAGGTCGTTGGATGATTCATGAGACATTCCAATTGATTCACGTATTTGAACAAGGCGACATCCATTTACCGAAACTATCGGTCAACTTATCCGTCCGTCAGTTGTTTGATGAACACTTGATTGATTACTTGAAAACATTGTTCAAACGGTTCCCGATTGAACCGTCACGCCTTAATTTTGAGTTGACAGAAACCGTGGCCGCACATCATTCGGATCGTGTATTAAATCGCATTTTAGAGTTAAAAGCACTCGGCATCAAGCTGTCTATCGATGATTTCGGGACAGGGTACAGTTCACTCGCATACCTCGTCCGTTATCCAATCGATGAACTGAAAATTCCTCGCGAGTTCACGATGCAGCTTGAAGAGAATCGCGAATATCAAATGGTCACGACGACCATTGTCGCCATGGCACGCCAACTCGGTATGGCACTCGTTGCCGAAGGCGTCGAAACCGAGTACCAGGAGACGTTCCTTCGTAAAATCGGTTGTGACTCCATGCAAGGATATCGCTATGCGAAACCGATGCCGCTCGATGAATTTGTCATTTACTACATGAAACACACAACGCCTTGAACCGGTTATTCGGTCCAAGGCGTTTTTTCATCTCATCTCGTACACTTTGACTTCTCCCGGTTTCAAATCGACCACGAGATTCCAATTGTCATCAAACGAATGCTCCGCATACGGCCACGAATCAGGTGAATAGACCATCTCCGCAAAACGACTCGCATTCCAATTTCGACGTCTCACCCCATCAAGCGTGACAACTCCTCGTAGCGCATCTACCATGTTCGTATTCGCTACGATGAGCAACGTATCATTCGTTTCCGGTCGTAACCAAGCGAATCCAATGAACGGGGCGAACGGCTCATTTAAAACGAGCGGTTCAAAGTGATTCGGATCCACGAGCACTTCTAACCATCGACGTCGAATTTCAGCCACTTGATGCATCACTTCAATCATTTCATCCCGTTCTGGATGATCCCAATGAAACTGATACGCATCAAAAAACGCAAGCTTGCCAAAATAAGGATCCGTCGGGAAGAGTTGATACGCCTCTTCCGGTCGACAATCGAGTCCAGTGTTCATCGGTTGTGTCTCATACAATTCGAGCCCCGAGTTCGTCATCGGAACCCCGTTTGGCATAAATCCGTTCAACACCGTCAACAAACGGCTTGCTTTTCGTCCGCCTTCCCGTGTCGCGAGTCGTCGCGTATCTGCCGTTTCACCTGCTGCAAATACCGGAAGAGGTAAAAAGCGTGAATCGTATAAGAATTGATGGGTTTCATGCGTGTTGAATCGCGGTTCTTTATAAAAACCATATCCGATAATCATATTATAGCCAGCGTCCTTCGCCGCCCAGGCTCCAGACTCGATGAGTTCTTCAGCGATAAAGCTGAAATTCGAATCGATGGCACGCGGTTGTTCCAAAATTCGTTGTGCTAAATCGACCGGAAGGGCATGACCCATATCAATACGCGCTCCATCTATACCGTATTCCCGTTGATAGTGAGGAATGATATCAGCGAGCATCTCCCAAAGGGGTTCATTGATCTCATTTCCTCGGAATTGATTGGATTTGATCGAGTCAAACAGGATATAAGGTGCAATGTTCGCATCGTTCACATAAGGTGCCGCTGCAAGCGGATGGTCTAAGAAAAGTCGGAAATAGGTTACGTCTGACCATGGTGGTTGCGGGTCATTGATACAATCCGAGAAAGCAGGTGCAGTTGTCAATCCGAACTCTCGTTCAATCATCGCCAATACGTTTTCTTCTGGATGCTCGAGCAACGTGTTACGCACACGATCCCACTTCTCCGCATCAATCAAGTTCGGTGCCATGGAAAACCGTCGCAAGTGTTGCCATACGTCTTCTGAGTTATACACCATCGGCAAGAAAGCAAATTCCGGTTTGACGTTCTCCCCAATGCCCGGAACATATGGCGGATGATAGTAATCGACTTCCGTCAAGGGAATCCAGTAAAACCATTCCGGGTTTTCTAAGATGAGACGGTTATCTCGGGCACACGTCCGCGGGATGACATCGATGACGACACGAATCCCTACCATGTGACAGGCCTCCACGAATGCGGCAAATTCTTCTTCGACCGTCATCTCGTCACCAGTTAACGTTTCCTTCAACTCTTCATCGATTGCGAAAAAGTCTTGCACGGCATAAGGAGAACCGAATTCACCCTTCTTGTTTTTATGGCTGTGTTGCGAAATCGGCAAGAGGAATAATGTATCGATCCCCATATAGAGAAGATGCGGAATCAATGCAAGCGCTTTCAAAAAAGTGCCTGTGTCTTTCATTCCCACTGAATTCTCCCTTTCAACGTAACCCGACCCGTCATGGTCCCATGAGGTCGATGTACGAACTTGCATGGAGTAGACCGATGCCCGTTTGATCCAATCCCCCCCGGTTTGTAAATGTCCGTCTGCAAGCGCAATGGAAGTACGATAGTCGCGACTTTCATGTGCATACGGGAAAATCGTTTTTTCAATCGTTTCCAACAAAAAATCATATGGGTTGACACGTTCCACCCCATCTCGAACCGGCTCGGAATGGAAACGCATGCGATTCCAAAGACTCGGAATCTCATAGGTAAGATTGGTTCGCTTGTTTCGTAAAACCTGGCACAGCTTGTGTAACGTCGAGTTCTCTGACATACTGACTCTCCTTATGCATCTAATTGTCTTCTCTCATCAAGAGACACTACTCTTAATGATTATACATTTCCCCGTTTTTTCCTTTTTCAAAAAAATATTTTCTGTCGTTTTTTACAAAATCATGTACGATGTAGAAGAAAGGAGGGTCACGATGTCACAACGAAAGTGGATTTTATTATGGATCAGTTTATCAATCTTATCTATTTCGATTATTTTTATTTTTATTTTTCAATTGAAAGAAACAAATGAGCGTCTCGAAACCATTCAAGGCGAACAACTCGACTCCTATGAATCGATTGAAGACGTGATGTATTATAACGTCGAACGGGCAAATGCCATCCGTGGATTACTCGCATATGAAGACCGACACTTTTTAGAGATGTACTATAGCATGTCTCGACAAGCCAAAGACCTTAAACAATCCATCATCGATGACCCGGACACACCGAGCTCTGTCCTCGATTTACTCGAACGAGATGCCATTTGGGAAAAGGAAGCCGACCGCGTTCTCGTCATCTATGAAGAAGGCGACTTAGTGAAAGCGACGGCTGTCGCAGAAACGATGACAGAACTTCGGCAAACGATTTTAGAAGATTTACGGTCTCTCAAACAAATGCAATACAAAGACATTCATAAAGAGTTGATTGCGGCAGAGAATCAAGTATCTTTCTTGACACAAGTCCTTTTCACCATCACTTTTTTACTTCTTGCTATTATTGTCATCCTCACCTTTATGTTGTTGCGCATTAAAACGCATCACGACAGAATCGAATAAAAAAAGAAGTGTCTCAGGTACAAAACCGAGACACTTCTTTCATGATGTCATACGAAGTAACCGCGTCGCGTTCGCGATGGCAAGAAGCGCCACTCCCACGTCCGCAAATACCGCTTCCCACATCGTTGCGATGCCGAACAATCCTAAAAGCATGACAAGTGCTTTGATTCCAAAGGCAAGGAAAATATTTTGCCAGACGACGCGCTTCGTTCGTTTGCTTAGCTCAATGGCCCGAATGACATCCGTTGGCGCATCATGCATCAATACCACGTCCGCCGCCGTGACTGCTGTATCGCTTCCGACGCCACCCATGACGAGACCGACGTCTGCCCGGGCCAAAGCCGCCGCATCATTCATACCATCCCCGACGAAAGCAACTTTACGCGTTCCGAGCATCCGTTCGATTGCCTCCACTTTCTCGTGCGGAAGCAACTCCCCTCGTACTTCATCCAATCCGAGTTGCTTGCCAATTTTTGTAGCGACTTCTCGACGATCTCCAGATAGCATGACCGTCTGGATTCCGATTCGTTTCAATTGTTCGATTGCAGCCATCGCATCCGGCTTTACCGTATCCATCAGTTCGATTCGTCCAAGCCAACGATTATTCTTCATCACATGTACATTCGTCCCGGTTGACGAATCTGCAATCACTTGACCTAACCGTTCCATGTAACGGGCACTCCCTACATACACCTCGTCGTCACCATCTCGTGCACGGAGACCATATCCCGGCTCCTCTTGAATCGAATCAAACGATTGAACCTCCCCGGCACGACGGACGATTGCTTGCGCAAGAGGATGATTGGATGCTTGTTCGACACGGGCAGCTAACCGTAACAGTTCATCGCTAGTGATGCCGTCTGTCGTCACGATATCGGTCACTTCAAATCGCCCGGTCGTCAATGTTCCTGTTTTATCGAAGACCACTGCACCCACTTCAGTCAATGTATCGAGGAACTCGCCACCTTTTACAAGAATCCCTTGTTTCGATCCAGAACCGATCCCCCCGAAATAACCTAATGGGATTGAAATCACAAGTGCACAAGGGCAACTGATGACGAGAAAAATCAAGGCCCGGTAAATCCATTCATTCAAGTCCCCTACAAACAAGGGTGGAACGAATGCGACAAGTGTCGCCATGACTACCACAATCGGTGTATAGACTTTTGCCAAGCGCGTGATCATTTGTTCCGTTTTTGCTTTCTTTCCATTCGCCTCTTCGACGAGAGCAATCATTTTTTGAAGGCTTGATTCAGCCGCGAGCTTTGTCGTTTCAACGATGAGACGCCCCTCGATATTGACCATACCTGCCAACACTTCCTCGCCCGCGCTAACTTGCCTTGGAACGGATTCACCAGTCAATGACGACGTATTTAAAGAGCTCGCCCCACTCACGACGAATCCGTCCATCGGGACTAGTTCTCCTGAACGAATGACGAGGTGTGACCCGACCGTTACTTCTTCCGGCAATCGTTCCATTTCCTGACCCGCCTCGAGTACACGCGCTCTGGTCGGTTTCATATTCAACAAGGACTGAATCGATTTTCGGGAGGCGCGTACCGCCCGTCCTTGCACGTATTCCCCAAGTTGATAAAACAGCATGACCGCCACCGCTTCCGGGTATTCCGAAATGGCGAATGCCCCGATTGTCGCGATGGTCATTAAAAATTTCTCGTCAAACCATTCCCGGTTCCATATGTTCCGGACCGCACCGTATACGACGTCGTAACCAGCAAGTGAATATGCCGCAATATATCCTAAAATCGAATCTGTCCAAATGGCAATTGAAAAAATAAAAGCGGCCATAAGGAATCTCCAAAGCGTCCAATCTCGTTCTTCGGTTTGATCGTCGTCTTGTTTTACAAACTTCGCTCCCGGTTCAATCCGTTCCATCGTCTGCTCAATCGACTGAAGCGTCTTGTCACGGTTTGACGGGTCCACCCACTCAATCACCATACGACTCGTCGCAAAATCAATTTGACAAGATGCGACTTCTTCACGTTTCGATACATCTCGCTCAATCTTAGCTGCACAATTCGTACAGGTAATACCGGACACAGGTAATACGTCTCGATTTCTCATGATATCCCCCTAACATTCAAACGTTCATTTGAATATATCGTAACGTGAATTTTAATCGAAGACAAGTACCAAAAAAATGACCGTCCCCATTCGAGGGACGGTCATTGGACTTAAACGTCTTTTTGTTCTTCACTATGCGTCAATGCAATTTCAACGAGCTGTCTTACGTGTTCATCATCCAATGAATAATAAACGACTTTCCCTTCTTTACGATACTTTACCAACCCTTGTTCGAGTAACGTCCGCAAATGGTGAGATGCGGTCGCGTTGGAGTGGCCGATAACGGCGGCCACATCGCATACACATAGTTCGTGTTCGAGCGTCAACACATACAGCACTTTTAAACGGGTCGGATCAGCGAATGCTTTAAACAAACGACTGACTCGAGGCGCATCTAATTGCGCCAAGGCGGTTTGTAGCGTTGGAACGTCCTCAGATTGAATCCCAATCGTTTCACACTGTGGCACTTTCATTTGTTTCACCTCGTCTTTTGATGAGTATAGTGTAGCAAAAAATCCTGAATATATCTGTTATATATTATAGTTGACTTTAAGCCATCTGTTATAATACAATCATGACAACAACCAATACCGTGACACATCTACGAAGGAGGCATTTTCATATGAATGAATGGGCAAGCCGACTCGAATCATCTGTCGAGTTTTATCAAAAACTACCGGACAAAACGTGCCAGGAATGCGGGAAGCATATGGATGAACAGTGCGAGTCATACGAAACGACTTGTGCTTCATGTACCGAGAAGCTTCAACTTGCAGAATAAAACAACGCCCCTTCAAAATGGAAGGGGCGTTGTTTTAGATTGACCATCCGATATAAGCAGCCAGTATTCCAAACAGATATGTCGCAAGGAGATAAAGTCCGAATCGAATCCAGTCTTTTGTCGCAAACCGCATCAATTCAAGTTTCAAAGTCGAAAACGTCGTAAACGACCCTAAAAATCCAATCCCTAAAAAGAGAAGGAGCGACGGATGGCTCGTGTGGGCATATAAATACCCAAGACCAAACGAACCCGACACATTGACGAATAATGTTGCAAATGGAAAGGTGGAATCAGACCACCGTTTCATCAGTTGACCGATAGCAAAACGACACATCGCACCAAAAAAGGCACCTGTCGCAATCCACATGATTGTCACCCTATTTCACCTCAACTTTTCGTCTCACGCCGACACGATAACCAAGCCATGAGCTCCCGAGTCCAAGCGTGATACTCAAAAAGACGTATAGAAGCGCCAGCCCTATCCGACTTTCGTCTAATAATCGAATCGTTTCAACGCTAAACGTGGAGAATGTAGTGAAGGAACCAATCATTCCAGTCCCCACAATGGTGACGAATTGAGGAGAAAGTTTACCCGTTCGAAGAAACATGTGAGTCAACCACCCCAACAAAAAACTACCGATGAGATTGATGAGCAATGTCGAAACCGGGAATGCGCTCGGTCCAATCGAATCGATCATCATACCAAGGCAATAGCGTGCCAAAGCACCGACCGCCCCTGCCAATCCGACATATATGTAAATCATCCAACTCCTCCTCCACGAAAAAGACACCTGCTAGGCAGGTGTCGATTGAACTGACTTCATTATACCAAGCTGACGCTTCTTACGAAATAGCTGCGGGGGCCAATACGGCTTCGATTGCTTCGAATGCTTGGTCGAGTTCTTCTTTCGTGATCACAAGCGGTGGTGCCAATCGAATCACGGTTTCATGTGTTTCTTTACAGAGAAGTCCCCGCTCTTTAAGCGCCTCACAATAAGGACGAGCCGACTCCGTCAACTCAATGCCGATAAAGAGTCCACGTCCGCGAACGTCACGAATCATCGGATTGTCGATCGACTTCAAGCGATCCATGAAGTACGTCCCGAGTTCTAGCGAACGTTCCGGTAGGTTTTCTTCTTCTAACACTTCAAGAGACGCGACGGAGACAGCCGAAGCAAGCGGGTTTCCACCAAACGTCGACCCGTGCGAGCCTGGGTTGAAGACCGAAAGAATCTCCTGGTCAGCTGCAACACATGAGATTGGGAAGACTCCGCCTCCGAGTGCTTTTCCGAGAATATACATATCCGGTGTGACGTCTTCCCACTCGATGGCAAACCACTTTCCAGAACGACCAAGTCCAGACTGAATTTCATCTGCGACGAAGAGGACATTATGTTCTTTACAGAGCTCAGATGCCCGCTTCAAATAACCAGCCGGCGGAATGATGATTCCAGCTTCCCCTTGAATCGGTTCAACGATGAACGCTGCTGTATTCTCTGTGATCGCCGCTTCGAACGCGTCGATATCACCGTATGGCACAACTTTGAACCCTGGCAATAATGGTCCGAATCCACGCTGATATTCCGCTTCTGTCGACATCGACACAGCAGCCATCGTCCGTCCATGGAAGTTTCCTGAGCAGACGATGATTTCAGCTTGTCCCGGAATACCCTTCACGTCATATGCCCAACGACGTGCTGTCTTCACGGCCGTCTCGACCGCTTCTGCACCCGTGTTCATCGGTAACACCATCTGTTTCTTTGTAAGCGTTACCACTTTGTCGTAAAAACGTCCGAGTTGATCGTTATAAAAGGCACGCGACGTCAACGTGATCTTATCCGCTTGATCTTTAAGTGCTTGGATGATCTTTGGATGACAGTGTCCCTGATTGACAGCAGAGTATGCACTTAACATATCCATGTAGCGATTCCCCTCAGGATCGGTTACCCAAATCCCTTTCGCCTCCGAAATAACAATCGGTAGTGGATGATAGTTATGTGCCCCGAACTTCTCTGTCAATTCAATCACATCATGTGTTTTTGACATATTGTTTCCCCCTTATTCAAAACTATCTTACTCTTTCAGTATATGACGTCCCTCTTTCTTTTGACAATGACGAACTTAAGCATTCCTTGAATTGGCAAAATCAGGTACACTGACATTAGAATATGCATTTAGCATGACAGATTGGAGGAAATGATGTGGCTTCTTTGCGTGATTTACCAGTAGATGAATTCATCGATGCTTTATCTGTTCCGTGTTGTTATATTTCTCAAGATGGTACGGTCCTATTATGGAATACGCATGCCGAAGTTTTATTCGGCTGGGAACGTGACGAAGTCCTCCATCAACCGCTGCCGGTCGTCCGGCAATTAGATCATGCTCTCGAAACATGGTCGCCGCTCCTCCTTCAATATCCATTCTCGACAACGGCGATGACGCCGTTTCAACATAAAGATGGCTCCGTCATCTATGCGACTGCCTACCTGCAATCTTTTTCGCTCGAAGGAATCTATGGTTATTTTTTAGCGTTTCTCCCAAAAGGATTTGGACCGCTCATCAGTACAGAACAGTTCAATCTACTTCATCATTTTCAAGAGATGATCAAACAGTCCACACATTACTTGGCGACAAATGCGAAAGGCGAGATTGTAGACATCAATCCTTCGTTATGCCGTCTACTCGATGCGACGGAGCAACAGCTAATCGGACGCGAATGGTTCGAACTCATTCATGATTCAAGTGAACAAGACGGGATTTCGCGTAACGTTTTAAAATCACTTGCGACCAATCGGGTTTGGAACGGTGAGATGCTGATCTCCTGTAAGCAACATGAGTCAGAGCCGTGTTGGCTTAACTTGACTGTCGTACCGATTGTTAGTGAGAAGAATGAAGTGATTCAATATACCGCATTCGGATTTGATGTGTCGGAAAAGAAGCGTCTTGAAAAAGAAGTCCAGTTCCTCGCTTATCAAAATGAGTTGACCGGACTTTATAATAAAAAAGGGTTTTTACGTCGCTACGACTCAATCCTTCGACAAATCGATGAGCGAGAAGGTCTCCTTCATATTGCCTTGTTTGATATCGACCGCTTCAAAATTATCAATGAGTCATTCGGGTCTCGCGTTGGGAACGAACTTCTCATCCAAATCAAAGAGCGCGCACTGCATCTTATTCCGGAATCCGCTCTTTTATTCCATCCTACGGGCGGACTGTTCGGTGTCATGTTCTTCGAGGAATCGAAAGAAGAAGTGTTCCAAGTACTCCGACATCTGCAACACGAACTGCAACGTCCGTTCCGGATTTACCATCACTCCATCATGGTATCGATTTCGATCGGATGCGTATTTTATCCGTCTTCGACAAGTTCACTCGAGGAACTGTATACACGTGCTGAAAGTGCCCTCTTCAAAGGGAAACAGATCGGCGTCGGTACGATTCAATTTGTGACAAAAGATATGGATGCCGCTTTCTCGAGACAAATCCATATTGAGAAGGCGATGTACCGAGCCCTTGAAGAAAAGCATTTTTATCTTGAGTATCAACCAAAGTATGAACTTGCCACAGACCGGCTCATCGGTTTTGAGGCACTCCTTCGTTGGCATCACGACGAACTGGGACAAATTCCGCCTTCAGAGTTCATTCCGCTCGCGGAAGAGATGGCACTCATCGTTCCCATCAACAACTGGGTCATCTTAGAGGCAACGAAACAACTGAAAGCCTGGAAAACCGAGTTCGATCAACCGCTCTCGATGGCAATCAACATTTCGCCTAATCAATTCCGAAGCGACAGTTTTTTGAATACGTTACGAAACATCAAGCAACAACTCCAGCTCGACCCGGCAGACGTCATTTTGGAGATCACGGAAAGTCTTGTCATGCAACAAACTGATGAAATCATCGAACGCATGGAACAAATCAAGCGCTTGAACTATCGACTGTCGATTGACGATTTCGGAACAGGCTTCTCGTCCTTGCAGTATTTGAAGTCCTTCCCGGTCGATGAACTCAAAATCGATAAAGTCTTTCTCGATGATTGGATGGCGTCCAAATCTCATCTCCTCGATGTCATCGTCCATCTTGGGAAGAGTTTAAATCTCCACGTCGTCGCAGAGGGAGTCGAAGATGAAGAGATGTTGGCACACTTAAAGTCGACAGATTGCGATTCTTTCCAGGGCTATTTATATGCGAGACCTGCTTCACCAAGTGTAATCGAACAATTACTCCGATCATCAAAAAACTCACCGAACGCTTGAGGCGCCGGTGAGTTTTCTTATAGGGCGATTGTGGCTGTCCAAAGCCCATAAATGCCATAGGTCGCACATAATAGAATAATCAAGGCAATCAACGACTGGGTACGGGTCAAAAATGGTCGTCCTTGTTCCCGTTCGGCCAAAAGAAAGACGAAGATGCCGGGTGCATATAGAATCATCGCAATCAAGACATACTCGACTCCCGAAGCATAGAGCAACCAGGCGGCGTATAGCGAGGCAATCCCGGAAACGACCATCATTCGTAGCGACGTCGTCCGCTTCGCCTCCATCCATCCATAGAGTGCCGAGAATAGATAAGGAACGAGTGCTGCGATTCCGGCGATGCTTGAAAGCACGAGATACGTCTGTTCTGAAAACAAGGCGATGGCCGTGACCACTTGAGTGAACGCTTGGGTGATGAATAGCGCGTTCACTGGTGTCTCGTTCGCATTCAAACGGTGAAATACTTTCGGAAACACCCCATCCCGGCTCGCCACGTACGAAATCTCCGTCGCTAAAATCGTCCAGCCGAGCAATGCGCCTGTTAATGATACGAGCAGTCCAATGTTAATCAATGTTGCGCCGAACGGGCCGACGACCGCTTCTAACACATATGCCATCGACGGTTCAGGCAACGCAGCGAGTTGCTCCTGTGTCATGACACCAAACGAGAAGATGGAAATCATCATGTAAATCAATAACGTCCCAATCAGGCCAATGACCGTGGCACGTCCGACATCTTTTTTGTGACGTGCACGCGATGACAATACGACCGCTCCCTCAATCCCGACAAATGCCCAGAGTGTGACGAGCATCGTCGACTTCACTTGTGGAAACACATCCGCCCAAACAAACCCTGTTTCTCCCCAAAAATCGACTTGGAACGTATCCATTTTAAACGCGAATAGGATCAACACGATGAACAAGATAATCGGGACGAGTTTCGCAATCGTTGTCACGATATTGAGAAGTGCCGCTTCACGCATCCCACGTGAAATGAGCCAAAATAAGCCCCAAATCAAAACGACACTCACAAACAAGCGAAACAGTCGGTGTTCTGCTGAGAATATAGGAAAAAAATAAGCCAATGTACTGAAAATCAATGTGATGTTGGCTACCGTCCCAATCCAAGCCGACATCCAGTACCCCCATCCGCTGTTGAATCCCACAAACTTCCCGAAACCTTCACGGGCATAGGCGTAAATTCCGCCTTCTAGCTCTGGTCGCGTGTTTGCTAAAAACTGAAACACGAAGGCGAGCATAATCATGCCGACACCCGTAATCCCCCATCCAATTAAAACTGGTCCGACCCCTGCCCCTTGTGCCATTGCACCAGGCAGGTTAAACGCACCTCCACCAATCATGGTCCCGACGACCATTGCCGCAAGACCGAAAAAGCCGATTCCGGCTGAATGTTGTTTCAAGTTAACGCCTCCACTACTATCCTATCTGTACGAATAACTATACAAAAATATTGTATAATCATTCGTTGATTTTTCTATTCTACTTCCTGAAAGGATTGATGAATAGTCATTCTAAATAAGTTTATATTTTCGGATAATTTGAAAAATTCCATTGCATATTCATGTCAGATGTAGTTTAATTACAACATATTCTAAATTATCAGAATTTTCGGGAGGTTGTATGATGCGTAACAAAAAATGGTTAGCGTTATCGGGGGTCGCATTATTGGCGACGGCTGCTTGTAGCACAGGAGATGACTCATCAAGTTCAGAAGGTTCATCTTCGAGCGATGCGAAAAAAGAAATCACAATGGTATCGGCGACGGACTTGCCGCAGCTCGATCCGACACTGACAACAGACTCGACATCGATCATCGTGACAAACAACGTGTTCGAAGGATTGTATCGTCTAGATGAGAACAACCAACCGACACCGGGGATTGCCGAAGATGTCGAAGTATCTAAGGATGGACTTACATACACGTTCAAGTTACGTGACGCAAACTGGTCAGACGGTTCTCCAATTACAGCTGAAGACTTCGTTTACTCTTGGAAACGTGCCCTCAATCCTGAAACAGGTGCGGAGTATGCCTATATTCTTCAAGACTTGAAAAACGCGAACAAAATCCTTGCGGGTGAAATGTCGCTCGACGACCTCGGCGCAAAAGCGATTGACGAAAAAACGCTTGAAGTACAATTGGAAGCACCAGCTCCTTATTTCTTAGGTTTGACTGGATTCCCAACGTATATGCCGCAAAAACAAGAGTACGTCGAAGAGCAAGGCGAAGAGTTCGCAACATCTGTCGACAAGACACTCTATAACGGACCTTACGTCTTGAGCGAGTGGCAAGACAATGCAGGATGGGTTTACAAGAAGAATCCTGAATATTGGGATGCTGAAAACGTCAAGATGGACACGATCAACGTCAAAGTCGTAAAAGACGTATCGACTGGGGTCAACTTGTTCGAGTCGGGTGAAGCGGACTACACGCTCCTCTCTTCTGAATTCGTTCCGCAATTCGAAGACAGCGACGAGTTCAAAACGCGTGCCGATGCTCGAATCAACTTCCTTCGTTTCAACCAAAAGAACGAAGCGCTCCAAAACGTCAACATCCGTGAAGCACTTGCGAAAGGATTCGACAAACAGAGTGTGACAGATGTCATCTTAACAGATGGATCGCAACCGGCGAACTATATCGTAGCGAAAGACTTCACGTTCACAGAAGACGGAGCTGACTTCCGTGAGAAGTATCCAGACCTCCTCAACTACAACGTAGATGAAGCAAAAGCCGCGTGGGAAAAAGGATTAGAAGAATTAGGTGTTGAAACAATCGAACTCGAGTTCCTCTCACGTGACGAAGAAGCGTTCAAGAAAGTGAACGAGTTCATCAAAGGCGAACTTGAGAAGAACTTGCCTGGTTTGACACTTAACATTAAACAGCAACCGTTCAAAAACTTCCTTGATCTTGAAGGGAAAGGCGAATATGACGTTTCTGCAGCTGGTTGGGGCCCTGACTATCAGGATCCGATGACATACCTCGACATGTGGGTCACAGACGGACCGTTTAACCGTATGGAGTACTCGAATGACGAATATGATCAGTTGATTCAATCTGCGAAGAAAGAAGCCGATCAGATGAAACGTTGGGAAGCAATGCAAGAAGCAGAACGCATCCTTCTCGAAGAAGACTTTGCCATCGCTCCGATTTATCAAAAAGGTGAGGCATACTTAGAGCGTTCAAACATCGAGAACATGTACCGTCACCCGTTCGGTGCCGATGCAAGTTTCAAGTGGCTTGACGTGAAATAATGATTGTAACCTCCTTGATTCCTACATGGACCAGGGAGGTTTTTCTGTCGTGAAAGTCTCTCTATAAAGAGTTTGACACTGCGGTTCACCTTATTAGCTGTCACGATCTGCATCATGAATGTATCTGGATTGGATGACAAGCACATCTACTTCGCCTCCATTTTGATTGCTCGAGACACCTTGGTTTTCTTTGTACGTCATTCATCTTCATTACCACAGCCTATCACTGTACATCATAGTTCCCTTTTGGTTCATTCTCGGTAAACTACTCGACCGTCTCACTTATGCAGTGACAACCGCACATAAAAAATGACTTCCATCGATTTGATGGAAGTCATTTTCATATATCACGCCTCACGCTTTGCGCGAAGTTCTGCAGGTACTTTCCCACGTTTTGAAATCACTTCTGCGATTCCAACCAATACGATGAACGAAATCAATGCAGCGAAGAATCCGATCCAAATCGACGCTGTAATCCCGAGCACCAAGTAACCAATCGCCGAGATGACCGCTGCAAGAATAGCGTACGGCAATTGTGTCACCACGTGGTCGATATGGTGTGAGCCCGCTCCTGTTGAGCTGAGAATCGTTGTATCGGAAATTGGTGAACAGTGGTCACCGAACACCGCTCCGGCCAATACAGCCGCAAGTGACGCGAGAAGGAGTTCTGGTTCAACGGCCATGATCAAGTCGGCACCGATTGGAAGCATCAAACCAAATGTTCCCCAACTCGTTCCTGTCGAGAATGCCATGATTCCGGCAATCAAGAAGAGAAGGAGTGGCAAGTAAGATGCAGCGATTGTATCTGTCACGAAGCTCGCCAAGTATTCACCAGTCTTCATGTCGCTGATGACCGCAATGATTGTCCAAGCAAACAAGAGAATCAAGACAGCCGGCCACATGGCACGAACGCCTTCCCATGCCGCTTTTCCATAGTCACGTGTTGGGATTTTACGACCAATGAGAAGCAAGAATGCGACAATCAAACTGATGACAACACCCGCAACGAGTGAGCGTGTCACGTCTGTCGATTCGAAGGCTCCAATCAACGAGAAGTCTTGACCGTCAGCCGCGAGCGCTTGACCACCCGTGTAAAGCATCGCTGACACTGTCGCGATGATAAGCGTGATGATTGGTACGATCAAATCACGTACTTTTCCACCTTCGTGCTCGTGTAAATCTTCGCTCATTCCCATCGGCTTTCCTTTTGCCGAATCATACAACTCCCCTTGGAGGGCACGAAGTTCGTGCGTGCGCATCGGTCCGATGGCAAGTCCAGTGAATGCCACATATGCTGTCAAGAGTAGTGCGAAGACGGCATAGAAGTTCATTGGGATGATTTGAATGAATGCAGAGAATGACGAATAGCTGTCAATCGAGTATTTTGCCAAAATACCTGCGATGATGGCGATGATATATGCACCCCAACTTGAAAGCGGGCTGATGACACAGACAGGTGCTGCCGTTGAGTCAATCATGTAAGCCAGTTTTGCACGTGAGATGTTTTTACGGTCTGTGAGTGGACGACTGATGTTTCCGACCGCCAAGCTATTGAAGTAGTCATCGATAAAAATCAAAATACCAAGTCCGAATGAGACGAGACGTGCACCGCGTGCTGTCTTGACGTTCGCCGCAGCCCATTCACCAAATGCGCGCGCGCCACCTGACGTTTGAATGATTGACGATAAAATCCCGAGAAGGAGCAAGAACGCAATCAACAAGACGTTCCATTCATTGATGGCTCCATCCGCCCAGAATAAGGCGATGACGTTCGACCACAAATATTGAATCGAATCAATTGGATTGAAGCTATGCAAGAGAAGGACTCCTGCGATGATCCCGACACCGAGTGATGGGATGACCTTTCGTGCTGTGATTGCCATAATAATTGCAAGTAATGCCGGTACGAGTGAGAGTACCGATGTTGAATAATCTACCATGCTGAATTCCTCCTTTTTTTATTAGGATGAGGCCCCCCTATGCTTAAAAAAACGCAAAGCGAGGGCATCGGCAACAAAGCCGACACCCTCGCTGGATGTTCCGTCTTTCTTAGCCGACTTGGAGCACTCCATACGTAAATATGTATGGCAGTCCGACGGGTATTTCCCGTCAGCCCAGCACAACCCCACGGACATGGTGTTGCACTTCGGCGATCCTGCCTTTTTGTAGTCCTCATCGTTGTCATCCTCCGACTACTTACTCATCAGCATCGCACCTCTACCTCATCGATAGCACGAATATTCATTTAAAGTTACGTCTAAATTATCACAGGTTGGTGTCACATATCAATAGTTTTTTTCATCACGAATGATTCGCTTCAAGACAGCGAGTGCTTCTTGGTCATTCGTTTCCACCGCTTTAAAGAAATCGTTGAAGAAGTGATACAACACGAATCGGTCAGCGTGAGACTTCGTCTGTTCTTTAATCGTAGAGAAAATAAGTCGTCGTAAACGACGTTTTGTCTGTGTTTCTTCTGGTAGTTCTTCGCATCGGTCCTTGAAAGCACGATATACAGAATTGATCAATTCCTCATGTTCATCATACGACCGATTGTAAGCAACTTGTTCCATCTGTAATATCCCCCCTTTCAATGTTGACCCGATGAAACTTGACGTAACTATACCAACTTCCCGTCACGCATTCAATCGTTATCGGCGGTTCTTAACAAAAATCATACGTTAGACCGAGTCAAGCGTTGATGAATGAGAACGTGGTCACGTCGAACAATCCCATATCGGTCAATTTCAAGTCAGGAATGACCGGTAAGGCGAGGAAGGACATCGTCAAATACGGATTGAAATGACGATGGGCTCCCACGACATCTAGCGCATCATTGAGCTGTTCCAGAATCTCTGCCACTTCACGATATGGTCGCTTCGTCATCAGTCCACCAATCTCGAGCGGAAGGACGGCAAGCACTTCTCCTTCCGATACGGCGACGACCCCTCCCCCTACTTTTTCAAGCGTTCTCGCCGCGAGCAACATGTCTTCCGGGCTGACCCCGGCGACGACCAAGTTATGGCTGTCATGGGCAACTGTGGCTGCCAGGGCACCTCGTTTCAAGCCGAATCCCGTTACCGGGGCAAGAGCCATATGGCCTGTCCCATGATGGCGTTCGATGACGGCAAGCGTCGCGATATCCTGCGATAAATCTGCGCCTGATGCGTCTGGTTGGAACGTGAGACGCTGTCGTTTCGTCAACAAGCTGTTCGGAAGCACTTGAATGACATCGATTTCTTCTTCACTTGCGGCAAGTCGGAACGACTCGGCGGTCAATTCGGGTAAAGCGAGCTCACCTTTCATCGGTTTTGGCACTTCAATCCCTTCCGATTCAAACGTCGCATTCCCCTTCTCCGCAACGAGCGTACCATTCACATAGACTTGTTCGATTTTTACCGATTCGACGTCTGACAAGATAACGAAGTTCGCCTTCTTACCAGGTGCAATGGCCCCGACCTCTTTTAATCCATAGGCCTCTGCGGCATGTAGACTTGCGATGGCATAGGCCGTTTCCGGCTTAACCCCTTGCTTGATGGCGGTACGGATGTTGTAGTCGATTCCACCTTCCGCGACCAAGTCATCCAAATGCTTATCATCCGTACAGAAAAGGAAGCGGTGGGCATTGCTTTCCGTAACGGCTAGGCTCACCTTCTCCACGTTTCGAGCAACGGACCCTTCCCGAATTTGAACGTAGAATCCACGTCGCACTCGTTCAATCGCCTCTTCCGCAGTCGTACATTCATGATCCGTCATGATTCCTGCAGAACGATAGACGTTCAATTGGTCTGGGCCAAGTCCCGATGCGTGTCCGTCGACCACTTTACCCGCTTGTTCCGTCTGTGCGATTTTTTGAAGCATGTCTTCACTTCCGGCTTCAACCGAAGGATAATCCATGACCTCGCCTAGTCCATGCACTCCTGGATCTCCTAAAAACGGGGCCAAATCTTCCGCATACAGTTTAGCACCTGCATGTTCGAACGGTGTCGCCGGTACACAACTCGGAAGCATCATGCGGACGTCGAGTGGAAGTCCTTTCGCATCTGCTAACATGTACTCAATCCCGAGTGCTCCGTTCACATTCGCAATCTCATGAGGGTCAGCAATCACGGTCGTGACGCCAAGTGGCAAGACCGCTTTCGCAAACTCATGCGGTGGGACCATCGATGACTCGATATGGACGTGGGAATCGATAAAGGACGGTGCAAGCGTCCAGGTCGGATCGTGATACTCGACCTCCCCATCGTACCCATCCCCAATAGCCACGATATATCCCGCGTCGATGGCGACGTCTGTACGAATCGTCTCACGACTGTACACGTCAATCACTGCGACGTCTTTAAAGACGACGGCCGCTTTCTTTTTCTTTGCGGCGATGTCAATCAAATGTTGTTTCTCCATCTTTCGATCTCCTTATTCAACGTATTTTAACTATCTTACCAAGAATATTCTTTTCGTTGCAATTTCTTTTTCAAGTTGTGCGACAATGATAACATATCCGTCTGAAAGGGGTTACAACGATGCAATACAAATTAGGAGAGTTGACACCAAAAGTCGACCCGACGACTTATCTCGCACCAGGGGCACATGTGATTGGAGATGTGACCATCGGCGCGCACTCGGGAGTATGGTTCAATACCGTCATCCGTGGAGACGAAGGACCCATTCAAATCGGTTCTTACGTCAACATTCAAGATGGTTCGATGATCCACCAATATGAAGGCTCACCGACCATCATCCATGATCGTGTCTCGATTGGTCATATGGCGATGATTCACGGCTGTGAGATTGAAGAAGACTGCTTGATTGGCATGCACGCCACCGTGCTCGATGGGGCGAAGATTGGAAAAGGGTCCTTTGTTGCTGCCGGTGCGCTCGTCACACCGAACATGCAGATTCCTGAAGGGGTGATGGTCATGGGTGTCCCAGCCAAAGTCGTTCGTCCATTAAACGATGAAGACCGTTTTATCATGGAGAGAACGGTCAAGAAATATGCTAAGCGTGCCGAACAATATAAAGAGACGTGTATTCCAATTCGCGAATCATAATGTTCACGAAAGCGTTTACAAGATTCATAAAATGTTAACGTTTCTCTCGAATTTTCTACATAGTTCCTTTGTATACTGAAGTTGTAGCCAAGCTGATGTATTGAAAGGAGCCCACTCTATGTATCCGAACCATGATCAACTCATGCTAGACCTGTACGCCTCATCCATCAATCCAAGTTATGGCCTTCATATCGATGATTCATTCGATGATGCCCTTCATGGCGCACATCGAGAGGTTTGGGAACGTATGCATTTGGATAATAGTAGAGAAGAAGATTCTAAAAATGGAGGAACGACTGGATGATTCCAACGATTGTGATTCAAGATTGGCTCGCAACAAAATTAAAGCGATAATTGACCGATATATAGAGCAAGCGAGCGAAGGGATTCCCCATCGCTCGCTTTTTATTATTCAAACATGATGAGATGCGAATCAATCGGTTGTCGCGCTTTCGGTGTAGGGATATCTTCTGTGTCATATTTCCCGATTTGCAGGAGACCGATAAACGTCTCCCCTTCCGCCCCAATCATTTCCTTCAACCGTTCATCATCAAACAGTCCACCCGTCCGCCAGACCATTCCGATCTCACGTTCACTTAAGAGCAGCTGAACATTTTGAATGAATGTCGCCGTCGCGAGTAACGCGTCACGATTCCCTTTGTCCGTTTCAAAATGTTTTGCCGTCACATACATACAGGCCGCCGCATTTAAAATTCGTCCCGTCACTTTTTCGCGTTGCCCTTCTGACGCCTCCGAGAAGGCTGGTTCGAGCGCATCGAGTAACACTTGCTTCCCGTCTCCATTGAACACATACACGTTCCATGGTTCGACTTTATTGTGAAATGGTGCATGATGTGCCGATTGCAACACTTCATAGAGCACTTTCGTATCGATTGGTTCTTCTTTGAACATACGGACCGTACGTCTTTCTTCAATTAACTTTTGTGCTGCTGTCTTTGTCATGACCGTCACTTCCCCTTTTTTTCTCTTCTCTATCATAATTGAAAAACATTCTCATTTCAAAATCAAAAAAAGACTACAGATTGCTCTGCAGTCTTACGTTGATTGTCCAATGACCTCACATGCCACCAAGTCTTCAAACGTTTGGCGACGAACGACAAGTCGATGTGCCCCGTCCTTCACGAAGACAACAGCTGGACGAAGCATCTGGTTATAGTTGCTCGCCATGGAGAAATTGTATGCTCCTGTCGCTTTGACAAGTAATAAGTCACCTGGTGTGACAGGAGGGATCAACGAGCGGTTCGAGATGATGTCTCCCGACTCACAGCACGCTCCGACTATTTTTGCCTCGAGCGTCTTCTCTTCATTCATCCGTGTCGCTGCCACGACCTCATACTCTGCGTCATACAGTGCCGGACGGATATTGTCCGTCATCCCGCCATCGACAGACACGAATGTACGAACGCCGCTCACTTCTTTGACGGTCCCCACCTCATACAGCGTGGCACCCGCATTGGCGACGAGCCAACGTCCTGGCTCAATCCCGATTTTCGGAAGTCGCAATTCACGTGCCTCGACTTCTTCGACCAACGTCTCCATGACTTGCTCCATCGTCTGGGCAAAATCGAGATATTCGTCTTCATCCAAGTAAGCGACGCCGAATCCCCCACCGATGTTCAAGACGTCCGTCGTATAGCCGGTTTCCTGACGAATCGTATCCATGAAGCGCACCATCGTCTTCACCGTGTTGATGAAGAGGGTCGGATCTTGAATTTGAGAACCGACGTGACAATGGATCCCCTTCAACTGTAAGTGCTCGGCTTCTAACGTCGCACGAATCGCGTCTAAATACGTGTCGTCATGCGTCGGGAAACCGAATTTTGTATCAACCCCACCCGTTTGAATCGCCGCATGGGCACCCCCGACAACTTGAGGCACAATGCGGAGAAGCACATCGACTTCGCGATTGTATTCAGCCGCAAGTCCTGACAAGAGGCTGATCTCCCGCATATTGTCGATGGTAAAGTGTGTAATCCCCTGTTCGAGAGCATACGTGATGTCAAGAATCGTCTTGTTCGATCCATGAACGTGAATGCGCTCCGCCGGTACCCCGGCATGCAGTGCTACGTACATCTCACCCCTTGAGACGACATCGACACTTAACCCTGCGGCCATCACTTTTTCATAAACGGCCGCAATCGATAATGCTTTTGACGCGTATAACGCATACGTGTTCGGATACTTATCTAGAAACGCATTCTGGACAATTCCAAGGCGACGCTCTAGTTCTGGCTCACTCATGATGTATAAAGGTGTCCCGTACGTCGCTTGAAGTTCACGGACGGACACGCCTTCGATCAAACATTCTGATTGATTGGTGGTGTACATACAATTCCTCCTTCAAAGCGATGTGGGACACGCCACGAACGGGCACAGAGCTGTTCTGAGTTGTTGGCATAGCCAACACGTGTCACGTCATCGATTTTCGTCTCGATCCCATATAATGCGACGCGGTCGCCGATTTGTACGTCTTCGTCGACTTTGATGAAGCTATGGCTCATAAAGATGTTACTGATGAACGGGTATGCTTTCCCCGCGATGTGAACAGGCAAGTGACGTCTCGCCCGCATCAATCCATCCCCATATCCGACAGGTAAGACAGCAATCCGTTCTTTCGATTCCGCGGTATATCCCGTTCCATACCCGACATGAGCCCCCGCTTCGATGTCGTGGACGGCAACCACTTCTGTCTCCCAATAAAACGCAGGTACGAGCCACTCAACCGGCTCAACCGACGAATAACCGTATAAGAAAATACCGACACGCACATGTGTGCAATGGTGCAAGCGCGAGTCGTCTTGAAGCGTGGCCGCACTATTTGCCGCATGGATCAGTTCAAACGTATGACGTTCCATCAAACGTGTCGACCAGTCGGCAAAGCGTTCGACTTGGACGCTATGCTCGACTTCGGCATTGTCCGCATCCGCGAGCGGAAAATGTGTACATAGTCCGACAAGGTTCAATCCTTCATTTTGGCAGAAGGCAACGATCTGTAGCGCTTCTTCAAACGTTTTGGCACCGAATCGGTTCATGCCGACGTCTAATTTCAAATGAAGGCGAACGCCATCGAGATGCTCACGCTGTGAAACGAGCCATTCATACGAGCCGATTGCGACGTCAAAATCATGGGCATGCACGTGTTCCCACGTATATACCGGATTCATGACGAGGACGCGAGCCGACTCTGCATGCGCTCGCACTTCAATCGCTTCTTCTAACGTGGTCACCATGAAGTGACGGACTCCTTCATCATACAAAGTCGTCACAACTGGCTCCATTCCTAGGTTATAGGCATTGTTTTTCACGACCGCAAACACGGGGCGCCCGAGAGCTTCAATCCGGCGTTTGTTTTCGCGAATCGCATTCAAGTCAATTGTGACTCCCATCGTGCAAAACTCCTTTACTCTGTTACTGCTGATTTCACGAACGTGATCCAATCGCGGTGTTCCGGAAGTTGTCCTGTTACGGCTTCACGATAGCGTGTCAACATTTCTGTCGCAACCGTCTGGACACCTCCACCAATCGAGATATGGTCGACCTCGATGACGCTCGTCACCTCGGCTGCCGTTCCCGTTAAGAAGATTTCATCAGCCACATAGAGCTCATCGCGTCCGATATGGCGCTCGAAGATTTCATAACCGGCCTCGCGAGCCAATTGCATCACCGTTTGACGTGTGATGCCATCGAGTACAGAACAGTCAAGGGACGGTGTCGTAATCGTTTTTCCTTTCACGAGGAAGATGTTCGCGACACTCGCCTCACTGACGTTTCCGTTCATATCAAGAGCAATCGCTTCGTCGAATCCGTCACGGAGCGCCTCTCCTTTTAATAGCTGTGAGTTCATATAGTTCGAGGCCGCTTTCGCTTGCATTGGCATCATTGTAGAAGACACGCGGCGATACGAGGCCACTTTCGCTCGAATCCCGACCGTCTTGTTGAAATATTCACCGAGCGGCCAACACGAGATGGCAACATGTACCTTCGTCTCAGCAGTCGGCATAAGTGCCTGCCATGGTGTTCCAAGGAAGACGAACGGACGGATGTAGCATGCTTCAAATCCGTTTCGCTCAATCAATTCCATCGTGGCTTGTTCGAGTTCATCTACCGTATACGGTAGCGTGACGTGGTAGTATGCACACGAGCGAACAAGTCGCTCCAAGTGTTCACGTAATCGGAAGATAGCAGGACCTTCCTCCGTGTGATACGCGCGAATCCCTTCAAAGAACCCGCTTCCGTAGTGAATCGCGTGTGTCATGATACTCGTGTTTGCGTCAGTCGGCTCAATCCAAGCCCCGTCTTTCCACATCCATTGTCCATACTGTTCCATAATGCAACTCTCCCATTCCTCATTTTTTATATTTTCTGTCTATTATACGTTAGAGAGAGCGTAAGTCATCAACAAGTTGCGTTTTTTCAGAAGTTTTTTCATCTTTCTGTTTGATGATTCGTGCAGGTGTTCCCGCAACGACAACACCTGGAGGGACGTCTTGTGTGACGACACTTCCTGCCGCGACAACTGCGTTTTCACCGACGCGAACGCCTTCCAAGATGACTGCGTTCGCCCCAATCATGACACCATCCTCGATGATGACCGGATCTTTTGAAGGTGGCTCAAGAACCCCTGCGACCACGGCACCTGCGCCAAGGTGAACGTTCTTCCCGAGCGTTCCGCGCGCTCCGATGACAGCGTTCATGTCGACCATCGAACCATCTCCGATGACCGCTCCGATGTTGACGACAGCTCCCATCATGACAACCGCGTTGTTTCCGATTTGGACGTGGTCTCGGATGAACGAGCCTGGTTCGATTCGGGCATTGAGTCGTGTCGTATCAAGCATCGGTACGGCACTGTTGCGACGGTCGTATTCAAGATGTGAATCCGTGATGACCGATGCATTTGCTTCCAAAAATGCCGCAGCGCGTTCTGCCGTCGTCAAAAACAGTTTCGACTCATCCGTTCCGAATGCTTTCGCTTCCTCGATTACAAGACCCGCCAATTGACCGTTGACGTAAAGCTTGACTGGTGTTTCCTTCTTAGCATCTTTAATATATTGTGCGATTTCATAAGCGTTTGTGAGTAACATGAGTAGCCTCCTCGTATAAGTTCGATAGATTATAAAGTCCTGCCGGGCGATCGATGATCGTTGCCGCAGCGGCAAGAGCCCCGTTTGCAAAGACGCGTTTCGATAACGCGGTATGTTTCAGTTCAATCATTTCATCATCTCCGGCGAAGAGCACGGTATGCTCACCGAAAATCGTGCCACCCCGAATGGAATGCATTCCTAACTCTTCAACTCCACGCGCTTCCCGACGTGACGTTCGTTCGTAAATCGGTGTCACGTCACGCTTCGCTTCGATGGCACGTGCCAATAATTCTGCCGTCCCGCTTGGTGCGTCCACTTTCTTCCGATGGTGTGCCTCAATCACTTCAATATCATATCCGAGAGTGAGTGGGACGAGTTGGTCGAGCAACTGCTTCAAGAGCGCGATCCCGTATGAGGTGTTGTAAGACTGGAAGATTGGGATGTCTTGTGAAGCCGTTTCAATCTCGGCCAGTTCATCCGGTGTGAAGCCGGTCGTCGCGATGACGAGCGGAATATTACGCTCCCGTCCGAACGCGAGTAAATCAGGGAGTAACGCCGGGTTCGAAAAGTCGATCACGACATCGACGGGTACGTCCACCTCATTCAGAGTCGCCGTGTGCTCGTCACTTCCCGGTGAGACGATTGCCGTTACGTTTACACCTTGCGCATGAGCGACCTCTTCGACAATGCGTCCCATTGCGCCAAACCCATGGATGAGAACATTCATTGTCTCACCTCATTGAATTGTTCCATCGCCGATAGTAATTTCGCCTCAGCCGTCGCGCTCATTGGAACGAGCGGCAGACGTGGCACACCGACTTCAAATCCTCGCGCTTGAAGCGCTGCCTTCACCGGAATCGGATTCACTTCTGCGAAAAGTTCATCGATGACTGGGAGTAAACGAATTTGCCACGTACGTGCTGTCTGCAAATCACCCGCCAATAGGGCGTCTGCCAACGCGACCGTCGCTCCCGGATAGACGTTTGATAAAACGGAGACGACCCCTTGTGCGCCCCAAGCCATGTACGGCAAGATTTGATCGTCATTTCCACAGTAAACGGTGAACCCTTCCGGAATATGGGCCATCATCTGCGCCATGACCGAGATATCCCCACTCGCTTCTTTCAAGGCAGTGATGCGCGGATGTTCCGCGAGCTCACTGACCGTTTCCGGTGCCAAGGCGACACCCGTCCGTGACGGAACATTGTAGAGCATGAGCGGAATCGGTGACGCATCCGCAATCGCAGTAAAATGAGCAATCAGCCCGGCCTGTGTCGACTTGTTATAGTACGGTGTGACGACCATCGCCATCTCCGCACCAAGTTCGGCGGCCCGTTTCGTTTTCTCAATACTGACTGCTGTATTGTTCGAACCGGTCCCCGCGATGATCACGGCTCGACCGTTTGCGACCTCCACCGCTCGAACGAGCAATGTCTCAAACTCGTCATCAGTGATTGTCATCCCTTCGCCGGTCGTCCCACCGATGACGAGACCTGTCACACCTTCTTGGATTTGGTCTTCAATTAATGCCGCCCATGCTTCTAGATTCAACTGCCCATTTTCTTGAAATGGGGTAGCTAGTGCTGTCGCCACTCCTGTGAACATGTCATCTCCTCCTTATTTCGTCGCTGTTTGACTAATCATACATTGCGCGATTTGAACGGCATTCGCTGCCGCCCCTTTTCGGACGTTATCTGCAACGCACCAAAGATGGAACGTATTGGGTTGTGAATCGTCTCGGCGAATTCGTCCGACATACACCTCATCCGTCCCGTTCGCATCGAGCGGTGTCGGATATGTCA
Source organism: Exiguobacterium sp. s131 (assembly GCF_018617345.1). Taxonomy (GTDB): domain Bacteria; phylum Bacillota; class Bacilli; order Exiguobacteriales; family Exiguobacteriaceae; genus Exiguobacterium; species Exiguobacterium profundum. Next base: position 165,694 of record NZ_JACSJX010000003.1, read on the forward strand.
ATTCGGATGGATTGTCCATTAACACGACCCCTGGTGCATCGGCGAGGACTGCTTTCAGTTCTGCGACCGTCGCATCTCGCTCGAGCGACACCGTGATCGAGACCGCATGACTGTTTCGCACCGGCACTCGGACACAAGTGGCCGTCACCCCGAGGTTTGGCGCATTTAAAATCTTACGTGTCTCATCCATCATCTTCTGTTCTTCTTTCGTATAGCCATTTTCTAGAAACACATCGATGTGCGGCAACACGTTATCATAAATCGGATACGGATAATTCGTCGGTTCCTCTCCGCGCGCACCGCGCTCGAGGTCATCTATCCCTTTTTGACCCGATCCCGATACCGCTTGATAAGATGTATAGGCGACGCGTGTCAGTCCGTATACTTCCGCTAGAGGCGCGAGCGCCACGACCGATTGAATCGTGGAACAGTTCGGGTTCGCGATGAGCGTTCTCTCCGGACTGAGTTCGACTCGGTTCACTTCCGGTACGATGAGTGGAATTCCTTCTTGCATTCGGAATGCACTTGAATTATCGATGACAATGACTCCTTGCTCACTCAACCGAGGGGCATATTGTTCACTGATGCTGCCACCTGCAGAGAAGAGTGCGATATCGATCGGGTCCGCATAAATCGCATCGGTCAATTCACGAATCACGATCGATTGCCCATTCCCCTCGACCGTCTTTCCTGCCGAGCGGGCTGAAGCATAGAGTCTCAACTCGCTGATTGGAAATTCATATTCTGTTAAGACGTCAATCATTTTTTGTCCGACGGCACCTGTCGCACCGACGACTGCTACGTTATACATCGTGCTACCTCCTTATAAGTTGAACCGGGCCGCAATGGCTGCGACTGCCGCTTCCACATCTTGTTCTTGAATCGTATAGGAAATACTGATTTCAGACGTCGTGACTTGATAGAATGGAATCCCCATCTCACGGAATGTCGCGAAGAGCTCTGATGCGACGCCTGTCGCGTCTCGCATGCCGATTCCGACGACCGAAATTTTTGCATGTTCCGTGTGACGATCGATTTTGATTTGAGGCAAGGTCGCTGTCAACTCCGCGAGTGCCTCTTCTAAAAATGCCTCTTCATCGAGCGGACATGTGAACGAGAGGAACACTTCACCGTCGAATGCCGTCTGTGAAATCATATCGATGTTGACGTGTCGCTCTGACAATCGTTCAAAGATGTCTGCGACTCCCGCCGCCGTATGCGGAATATGTTTGATTGAGACACTGAGTACGTTCTTGACGACACTCACACTCGTGACTGCTTTTTGTTCCATCGCTTGCGTCGTATCCATGATCCATGTTCCTCCTTCGCTCGAGAGCGTCTTCCCAACAAAAATATTGACGTCGTACTTTTTCGCGAGCTCCACGCTGCGCATCTCCATCACTTTAGAGCCCAGTGCGCTCATCTCCATCATTTCGTCATAAGAGACAGTGTCCAGACGTTTCGCCGTCGGATGGATTCGTGGGTCTGTCGTATAGACACCCGCGACGTCAGTATAAATTTCACAACGCTGACTGAGGACGGCCGCCAGTGCGACGGCTGTCGTGTCCGAACCGCCACGCCCAAGGGTCGTGACGTCTCCCGCCTCATTTACGCCTTGGAATCCAGCGACAATCAGGACGTCGTATTGACGCAACTTCTCGTGTAACACTTCTTTTCGAATCGCCTTGATTTTGCTCTTCGTATGAATGCCCATCGTATCGATCCCGGCTTGCTGTCCCGTTAGAGAGATGGCCGGTACGCCTCGCGAGTTCAAGGCGATACTGAGTAGGCTGATTGTCTGTTCTTCCCCGACGGCGAGTAGCCGGTCGAGTTCGCGAATCATCGGGCGATCCGTGATTTGTTTGGCGAGCGACAGGAGCGAATCTGTCGTTTTGCCCATCGCCGATACGACGACGACCAATTTTTCACCGGTCGCCACACGTGTCTGTAAATAGTCCGAAATGGCTTGTATTTGTTCGATAGTGGCAACGGAGCTGCCACCAAATTTCAGTACGGTTGTCATCAAGTTCCCCACTTTCAAGATGTCCACCAACAGAAAAAGCGGCAGACCGGTAGGAAGCACTCTCCCTACGGTCTGCCGCTTGTACGCGCAGTTGAAAAACGATTAAAGAATCGTTCCGTAGATAGCGCTCCATGGTAGTTGACCATGGCAGTGTAGGCGTTGTTCACGACTACCCCAGCCTTCGTTCACACGCACGTGAACGTCGACTTCGGCGAATTTCCCCTTTCGGCTCGGTCCGGAGTGCGTCCGTTTCAACCAAGCTTACTCATGTCATTCGCAACCTCTATCTGTCAGTTGTTAGTATTAGTTATAACAAAACGAAATCTTCTTGCCAACCTTTTTTTAGAAAAATGGGATATTTCAAAAAAGGATTACCATGTTTTTCGCATCATGCGGTGTGGGAGATTGGCATCCAAAAATTCATCTCCGAACGCCTCATACCCGAGCTTTTCATAAAACGGAAGCGCCGTCAGCTGTGCCCCTAATCGCAGTTCGACCAATCCTTGACGTTTCGCGACACGCTCGACTTCGTCCATGATCTCTTTTCCATATCCATGACCTCGGGCCGCCTGAATCGTCGCCACCCGCTCCACTTTCCCGACAGTCGAGTCGACGGGACGAAGACGTGCTGTCGTCACCGGTTCGGAGTCAAGGAGCCCGATCACATGTGTACACACACCGTCTAAATCATCGTATTCTAAACTAGCATCGATTCCCTGTTCCTGAACGAATACGATTTCCCGCACTTGTCTGGCCTGTTCAATCAACGTTGCTTCATTTCCCGATTGAATGATCAACATGGTAAAACCCCTTCCTGCAGTCGTTTCACGATTTCTTCGATTCCTTTTTCTAGTTCCGCTACGGATGTGAAACGCGCTTGGGCCTGCTTATGGTTTCCACCGCCACGACCGATCTGCATCTCTTGGAGCGCTGCTTTCAAGAATGTGCCGACGGCGATATCCTGTGTCCCGTCATGCATGACGAACAACTTCTGCGTTCCATAGTTGGCCCCGACGGCAATTCGTCCAGTTGCCGCGATTCGTTCGATGATGGCGGTCGTCAACGTCTCCGCTTCTGTTCTTCCGACATGTAAGGCCACATAGTTATCTTCTTTCAACACGGCCTCTACTTTCGCTTTGGCAATCCGTTCTTCGAGCGTTTTAATTTCTTTTTCACGTTCCAAACGAATCGTATGTTCTTCGATTACACGGGCTGCCACGGATTCATTCGTTGTCGAGAATGCATGGTGAATCGTCCGCAACGCTGCTCGCGCTTGTTGAGTCGCCTTGATCGCTCGATTTCCGGCCACATACGTCAAGCGGAGATTCCCCCTCACTTTCTTCATCGCCGTCACATGGATGGTACCGAGTTGTCCCGTTGTCTCCACATGAGTACCACCACATGCATTGTAATCTAAACCTTCGATTTCGACGATGCGAATCATCCCCGTTCGGTCCGTCTCTTTCCGTAAACGCATCCGGTCTACTTCTTCTTCCGGAATCTCGTAGACATGAATCGGACGGTTTTCAAAGATCAGTTGTTGCATCTCTTGTTCAAGTGCTTCAACGTGCGCCCAGTCCATCGTTGCCGTTTCAATCTCAATGGATGAATCCGTTTCTCCGATTCCAAAGCTGAGCGTCCGAATGCCATGACGGTCTTCCAAAATCGCCGTTATCACATGTTGAGCCGTATGCTGGATGGAATGGTCCCGTCTGACATCCTCATCGATTCGAACTTCTACCGCTTTGCCCGCTGGTAATGATTCTGACAAGAGATGCCATACTTCCCCGTCCTTGATTTGTACGTCCAGTACAGGATGCGTCCCAATCCATCCACGGTCAGCCGGTTGTCCCCCACCTTCCGCATAAAACGGGCTGTTCTCGAGTGTGTGCCAATGACCGTTGCCGTCTTCCTTTATTGAGGTCACGACTGTACTTGCTGTATATGGTTCCATCTTGTCCTCCACCTTCTCTCTATAATCTGTTCAGACAACTAGTTTAATTTCGTCTATAATGAAACATACATCTTCTCAGTCAGGAGCGAAATGATATGTTAGAAATCGATAAACAATCTCCGTTACCTATTTATTATCAAATTGAAGCGTACTTAAAGCAACAAATTGATGACGGATTGTTAAAACCAGGAGACACCTTGCCCTCAGAGCGTGAATTTTCCGAGCAATTTCACGTCAGTCGGATGACGATTCGTCAAGCCATCATGAACCTCGTCAACGCCGGTTACTTGAGCCGTCAAAAAGGAAGAGGCACGTTCGTCGCGAGTCAAAAGATTGCGATGACGTTATCGGGACTGACGAGTTTTTCTGAGGAAATCAAACATCGAGGTATGCGACCGCTCAGCCGTCTCTTGTCATACGAGGTCATTCCGGCAACGGATCGCATCGCGCAGCAACTGAGCATCCCAAATCAAACACCGGTTTATGAAATGAAACGGCTACGACTCGCCGATGATCATCCACTTGCGCTCGAGACCGCATATATTCCCGTTCATTTATTGCCTGACCTGACGCAAGATGACGCGACGGGATCGATTTATGCGTATGCCGAACAGCATGGCTTACGCCTGAAAAATGCAACACAGACACTCGAAGCCCGGAGCGCCGGTCCAGAAGAAGCCAAGCTCCTCACCATTTCTCCGAACGCACCGGTCTTGTTGATTGACCAGCGAACATATCTCGAGGATGGCGGTATGTTTGAATACAGCCGTTCCCTTTTCCGTGGCGACTCGTACTCTTTCACTGTCGCCATGGATCGCATATAACGCACGAAACAGAAATACGATTTCCCACCCTCTTTTCGACTCATATTGGAACTAAACAATCTTATTCTACGTATAAAGATGTTAAAGGGGGGAGAACATTGTCTAAGGTAGTTGATATTATGAAATATCGAAAAATCGCATTACTTTGTTTATTTATCTCGATTCCACTTAGTCTGATCAATATCCTGATAGGCTCGACATGGTTGACGATTTTAGGAGCATCTTTATTTGTAATCTTCCTCGTCATATCCCTCACTTTATGGAAATGTCCACAGTGTAAAAGACGACTACCACTACGATTTGACCATAATACTGACGTGGATGATGTATATCGTTGTCCTTACTGTGATACCAAATTTTTGAGTGGGAACATCATCGACTAAATTATTTTCAAGTAATCCCACGCAAAAAAGCGGTCTGACCTGAAATACACTGCCACATAAAAAACGCTCAGAAGATGAATTCTGAGCGTTTTGCATTTTTCGTAAGTCAAACTTTATTGTGCTTCGTACGTTATTCCATTCGGGTCCAACGTGTAAGATTCTAATTCCGTATCCGTCATCGGCTCGACACGATTACCGGCGTCCGCTTGTTGTACACGATAGCGAACTTCTTCAAGAAGCGGTTCGTTCAAGAAATAGTAGAAGTGTCCGTCATTTGCCCGGGCACCTTCTCCAGTCAATTGATATTGCACCGTATTGTGAAGCGCACCAACATCTTCAATTAAACGCATATAGTCATTCGGTCCAAGTGTCGTCTGCATGTTGTCGCCGACGGCTTTCAAGACCTTATCATAATTGTTAAGGAGTGATGTGCCGAGTGATTGTTCGAGTACGGCATTGATGACTTCCATCTGGCGTTGTCCACGACCGATGTCCCCACGTGGGTCATCGTATCGATTTCGAACGTAGGCAAGTGCCTCTTCACCAGAAAGCTGTTGAAGTCCTTGTTCGATTTGAACTGTTTCACGTGACGCATCGTAACTGTTTTGTTGTGATGAGAACGGAACATCAATCTCAACGCCACCTACCGCATCAATGAAATCAACGAACCCTTGGAAGTTGAGCGAGACGACATGGTCGATTTCAACACCGACTAAATCTTCGATCGTGTTCGTCGCCATCCGCATCCCGTTGTTCGGATTCGATTCATCCATCGAACCGAAATAGTAAGCGTGGGTGATCTTGTCTTGGTCAAGTCCCGTCTTGCCATAAGGAATGTTATATCCCGTGTAGTCGATATTGACATACGAGTCACGCGGGATACTGAGCATCGTCGTCTGTTTTTCTTTCTTGTTTAAAATGACGACAATCATGACGTCTGATCGTCCGAACTCACCGCGCGCTTTCTTCTGTGGAGAAAGGTCTGTCCCTAAAATCAAGAACGTCTCCGTATCTTCTTTATCATAACGAGTCGGCTCAACCGTCGGGTCATCCTCTAATGTGACTTGGGTGCCTGACAACATATTGTGAGCTTTGTAAAACGCTGTACCGTAAATGCTAGATCCAGCAATAATCGCAATCAGCACGAGGGCACTAAATATCTTATAAAACGCAGACGGACCTGTGCGCTGTCTGCGAGCATGTGTTCTAGAATTCATATCGGTCTCCTTCGAGTCAAAATAATGAGCTTCACTCATTATAGAGGAAAGCGGGAAATTTGTCGAAAACGTTTTGATGACAAATTCGTTTCTTTACATTTTCCCACAGTTGAACACAGAAAAACCCGCGGAGATGACTCCGCAGGTTCGTTAATCCCGAATGGTGAAAAATCGTGTTGCCGCTTCTTGCCCACGGGCTTGTAAGGATTCCGCACAGCGCGATGCAGCCGCCCCGTCGAGCACGACCGTCACACCTGGATGGGCCTGTAGGATTGTGGCCGGCCAGTCGACCGTCGGTACGCTTTCAATCATGTGCTGTACCGCTTCAGCTTTCCGCTCCCCTGTCGCCACAAGGACAATCTCACGTGCGTTCATGATCGTATCGAGCCCCATCGTGATCGCATGCGTCGGGACGTCTTCCAATCGGTCAAAAAAGCGACGGTTTGCCTCTCGTGTTGATTCGGTGAGTTCGGTCACGTGCGTCTTCGCATCGAGGGCCGTGCCCGGTTCATTAAATGCGATGTGACCATTTTCCCCGATACCAAGAAGTTGTAAGTCGACACCAACCTTCCGAACGAGGTCTTCGTAACGAGCCGCTTCCGCTTTTGGGTCCGGTGCGTCCCCTTGAGGCAAGTGACTCTGTTTGAATGGCACTTCATCGAAGAGACGGTCTTTCATAAAGCGGTTGTAACTTTGAGGATGTTCGGGCGATAATCCGATGTATTCATCTAAATTGACGCTCGTCACGTGGCTACAGTCGAGCGCGTCCTGTTTAAACATCTGATACATCCCGACCGGTGTGCTACCGGTTGCGAGACCGAGTACGAAGTCATGTTTCCCTGAAATCCGTTCTTTGATTAGCGTATAGGCGATTCGTTCCGCGTCGTTCGCCGTCTTTGCGACTAGTACATTCATCTTTGTTCCCCCCGTTCATATACGATTCGACCTTTGACAAAAGTCATCTGAACATGTGTCGTGCCATCCCAAACGACAAGGTCTGCATCAAACCCCGATTTGATATCGCCTTTTGTCGTCAATCCGAATTCTTTGGCCGCATTCGTCGAGGTCATTTTTACCGCTTCTTCCACCGTACATCCCGTATATGCCTGAATGTTTCGGAATGCAGCATCCATCGTCAACACACTGCCCGCAAGGTTCCCGGCTTGAAGTCGCGCAGCCCCGTCCGCTACGATGACCGGTTGACCGCCAAGCTCATATTGTCCGTCCGGAAGTCCTTTTGCTCGCATCGCATCCGTGATGACGACAAGTTCATCTGCTCCTTTTAAGCGAAACGCGAAGTCGACCATCTCCGGACGACTATGGATCCCATCCGGAATGATTTCCGCGATGACCCCACCCTCTAAGAGACAATACCCAACCGTTCCGGGTTCTCGATGGTGCAACCCACGCATTTGGTTATAAAGATGCGTCCCGTGTTTGACGCCCGCCTGCTTGTTCTCTTCAAATGTCGCACTCGTATGGCCCGCCGAACCGATTGCACCGGTTTCGCGAAGAACAGCTTCAAACTCACGTGCACCTGGACGTTCCGGTGCATAAGTGACAAGACGGATATAACCGCCGGCAAGCTCTTGCCATTTCCGGAACTGCTCGGCATCCGGGTCGATAATATATTCTGCCGGTTGTGCCCCAGCCATCTCCACGTTGACAAATGGACCTTCCAAGTGGATTCCGATGAGTGTCGTATCCTGCGCTTCGATGACATTTCGGACTGCCTTCAATGCATGCTCAATCGCTTCTTTTGACTGCGTGATCGTCGTCGCGAAAAAGGACGTGACACCTTCCTGTAGCATGTCGTTACTCAATCGTCGAAGTTTTGATTCATCCGCATCCATCGTATCGACTTCATATCCCCCATGGATATGCACATCGATGAGACCCGGTGTCACGAGCGCTCCAGCGACATCAATCACAGGCTCATCCTGTTGTTCAAACTGGTCCATCGATCCAATCTCATCAATCGTTTGACCATTCCATCTGATATATCCACGTTCCCATGTTTGTTCTGCTGACACGATACGAGCATTGATCAATGTCCCCATCGGTTCACCACTCCTTTTTGTTTTCCTCCATGTTATCATATCGGATAAAAGTATAGTTGTATAGACCAATTTAAAATAAATAAAAGATTGTTCACATTTGCGAACAATCTTCTCCTCTCTATGTCGATTGAATCGTGCCATAGCGTCGGACAATCCATACTAACCGGAGGAATAACAAGACCGCTCCGGCTGCGAGCCCGGCAATCAAGCCAATCCAATAACCGTCTGGTCCAAATCCGGCGTGCTCTGCCAAGACATACCCGAGTGGTAAACCGATGACCCAATAAGCGACGAGTGAAAGGACGAGCGTGATGTTGACGTCTTTAAAGCCACGTAATATCCCTTGGATCGGTGCCGCGACAGCATCTGACAGTTGGAAGAATACAGCGAAGATCATAAAGTGAGCTGCAAGGTCCACGACCGTCGGATCATTCGTATAAATAGCCGCGACCCGTTCGTTTTGCCAAAACAAAAAAGCACCGGAAAAGATAGAAACACCGAGACAGAGCGCGAGCCCGATTTTTGCATAGCGGACGGCATCCTGCAGTCGTTTCGCGCCAAGCTCATACCCCACGACGATCGTCAATGCGCTCGATGCTGAGAGTGGCAACATGTAAACAAACGAAGCGAAGTTAATCGCCGCTTGGTGAGCCGCGACGATTTGGTCACCGTATGAACTGAGCAATACCGTGACCGCTGCAAAGATGCTGACTTCTGCGAAAATGGCGAGCCCGATTGGCGTCCCAAGTTGTAACAGTTCTTTTTGTCGGAGCCAGACCATTCGTTCGGTCGTCCGTAAAAACTTGTATTCGCGGAACGGCTTCCCGTTTCTCACGAAGAAGAAGGCCATGAAGAAGAGTAGCCAGTACGTGATGCTTGAGGCGATTCCCGCTCCAACTCCGCCGTACGCCGGCACCCCCAGTTTTCCGAAGATGAAGATGTAATTTAATCCGACATTAATGGGTAACCCTAATAGTATGAGGATCATCGAGACTCTCGTCTTGCCCAAGGCATCCATGAGCGTGCGTAGCACATTGAACAGGAACATCGGCAAGACACCGAATCCAAGGGCAAGCAAGTATTGCGTCGCGATTCGTTTCCCTTCTACACTGAGCCCCATGCTCTCGATTGCCATCGGCACAAGGAGTGAGCCCAACGTCAGCGTGATTACGCTCAGCATGATGGCTAAATAGATACCTTGAAACAAGGTACGTTGAATCTGTTGACGGTCTCGCGCACCAAGCGCTTGCGACACGATCGGGGCCACCGCCAGCAAGATTCCACTCAGTCCGGTATACACCGGCATCCACAAGCTTGAACCGACTCCGACACCTGCCAAATCGACGGCACCCGCCCGTCCGGACATGACGGTATCAAAAAAGCTAATCAAATAAAAAGACACTTGCGTGACTAAAATTGGAAAGAAAATCGTGAAGAACAGTTTGATTTTTTCGTTTAATGAATGTGTTTGGTACATGGACAACCCTCATCTCTTTTTCAGAAAGGAACTTATAATCATGAATCAACGGCATGCAGAAAAGCTTAAATTTGAACTGTTGGAAACGTGGAACACGTTCAATCACTATGTGACGGAAGCCCTCACCTTCAACAATTCCGAGGATATTCATCGCGCTCGCGTTCATCTACGGAAATTGATCACGTTTATGCAACTATATGAAACGAAGCCGGCGACGTTCCGACAACTCAAACAATTGATGGAGGCACTCGGTCATGTGCGCGACCTCGACGTCCTCATCGAAACGTTTGATTCCAAAACCGAACTCGACCATGCGTTTCTTGAAGCGATGGAGACAGAACGTGCCATCGCACGGACGATCCTTTCGACCCGCGTCAGTGAAAAAATGACCCCGTCGCTCGATCAACAAGTACGTCGTTTCATCGGCGGACCGTTATTTCGTGCGTTCAAAAAAACGAACGCCTCTCCGATGTTAGAAAAGGCGAAAAGCGAGCGCAAGCAACGTGTACGCGTCTATCACGAACAATCCGATGGAAAAGAACAGCATGAAGCGCTCCATAAAGTCCGTTTAGCCGTCAAACGCGAACGCTATTTACATGAGTACTTGCTAAACTATGAATCGGATGCATCGATGGACACTGTCCGAACGTTAAAAAAAATGCAAACCGAACTCGGTGAGATGAACGACCATGACCAACTGTTAAAGCGTTGGCGGGCCTTCACCCCTCCAGCTGAACTACTGTCTGCATACGACAGAAAAATTGAAACATTACAGCAGGAACTCGATGCATCCGTGGAGCACCTCTCGATTTAGCGCGAAGTATAGCGCTCAATCAGTAGTTCCAACAACTTCATTCCGGCAATCGAGTTCCCTTTTGAATCAAGTGCCGGGCCAAATATGCCAAACCCGACGTTATTCAAGTCCAGTTCGTGGTTCCCGACCGCCAAGATGGCACCCGATACCCCACTTTTTCCCGGAAGACCGACCCGGACAGCGAACTCACCCGATGCATCATACATGCCACACGTCGTCATGATGGCCTTGACGATTCGGACGACCCGACGTGGAATCAACTCTTCGCCCGTATCCGGATCTTCTCCATTCCCTGCAAAGACACGCCCGATTCGTGCCAAATCAAAACAATCAATCTCGATGGCACACTGTTTCGTATACACATCAATGATCTCATCGACGTCACCATCCACAATTCCATGGTGACGCATGAAATAGAGCAGGGCACGGTTCAAGTCGGTCGTCTCGTATTCAGAGCGGGCGACTTTTTCGTCGTACGTGACCTCTTCGACCGAGCGATTTAATAACGTCGCTAAAAACTGGCGGAACTGATAGATTTTGAGTTCTGCCGTCTCCCCCAAAATCATACTCGTCACCGCTAACGCTCCGGCGTTGATCATCGGATTGAGCGGTTTTGACGGGACCGTTTCCTCAAGTTTGGCGATGGAGTTGAATGCGTCCCCCGTCGGCTCCATCCCTACTTTCGAAAAGACATAGTCCTCCCCGAACTCCATCAGTACATAACAAAGGGTGAGCGCCTTCGATACGCTCTGAATCGTAAACTTGTGATGAACATCCCCCGCATGAATATACGTACCGTCCGGCAAACAAATCGCCACCCCGAGTAAATCGTTTTTCACATGTGCGAGTTCAGGGATATAATCCGCCACTTTCCCTTGAGCCGTGTACGGACGACACTCATCAACCAAGTGATTCAACTGTTGTTCGAGTACATTCATTCGATCACCTCATGTTCCATCAAATTTCAACCGGGTCATCTTATCATATTACCCGTCTGGTGGTCCATCATCTTTATACCAGTCTTCATCCGCCCAAATCATCGGTGGACTTTCCTCGTCTCCAACCAACTTTTCTCCATGTCGATTCATCGACAGAATAAACCCAGCTATGCCTACCACCACAAGCGTCGCAACGATAAGGAAGGAAGCCATTCCATCGTCCCCTTTCGAATTCGTGACAAATTTGTCTAGAACTCCGTGACACTTATCCTATATCTCCGTCAACATTCCCGGTACCGTTAAGACGACAACAACTTCAGAGAAATGGGTGAATCAATTGAATCGTATCGCGATTATCGGAGGTGGCATCACCGGACTTGCCGCAGCCTATTATGCCAAAGAAGCCGGAGCTCATGTCACATTGATTGAGGCGCAGGACCGTCTCGGTGGAAAAATTAAGACCATTTATCGGGAGGGGTTTACGTTAGAGACTGGACCCGACGGTTATATGGCACGAAAGCCGACCTTGACATCACTCATTACGGATCTCGGTCTCGCAGATCAACTCGTCCGCTCCAGAACCGGGACTTCTTACATTTACGTACGGAAGCAACTGAGACAGATGCCGGCCGGATCGGTCATGGGCATCCCGACCAAGTTTTGGCCGATGGTCAAAACGGATCTCTTTACTTGGAGAGGAAAACTTCGCGCCGGATTCGATCTCGTGATTCCACGCGTGTATGCAGGAGAGGATATCTCGCTCGACCGTTTCTTTCGGACGAGACTCGGCTCAGAAGTCGTCGATACGATGATCGAACCGCTTCTGTCCGGGATTTACAACGGGACACTCGAAGACATGAGCATCGAGTCTACTTTCCCTCAGTTTATCACGATTGAACAAAAAACTCGCAGTCTGATTCTCGGAATGAAAGCACTCACTCCTCCCGTCCAAGCCGGTGTAAAGCCGTCCGAGACTGGTAAGTTCCTGTCGATTGAGCAAGGACTCGGAGCGATCGTCGAGGCGCTCCGTCCGTCAATCGATCGACTCATGTTAAAGACGCTTGTTCAATCCGTTCGACCTCATGAAGTCACATTTGCCGATGGGACGGTCGAACAGTTTGACGGCATCATTCTTGCGACTTCCCCTCAAGCACTCGGACCTTTGCTCGGATTCCCAGAAGCCGAACGCTTGTCATCGTTAAAACGTACCTCTTCGATGACCGTACTCGCCGCCTTCGACGAGTCAGATGTGGATGCGTTAGATGGAACCGGCTACGTCATCGCCAAATCGGAAGGAAACGCCTTGACCGCTTGTAGCTGGATGCATAAAAAATGGCCACACCTAGCTCCTAAAGGAAAAGCATTGCTCCGCATGTATATCGGTTCAGAACATGTCCCGTCCCTGCTCCATGAAGAGGATGATCAAATCGCAAACTTCGCTTTAAGCGAACTTCGACGCATTCAAAAAGTCGGGACTCCCCTCTTTACGAAAGTCGAACGACACATTCAAACGATGCCACAATATGAAGTCGGTCATAAACAGGACGTCCGCGCGTTCGAAGAAGCACTTCTGAAGTGGGACGGCGTCGAGGCGTGTGGTGCCATACTTCATGGAGTCGGATTACCTGACTGCGTCGATTCTGCCAAACGGGCGGTCAATCACTTACATCTTCGACAGGCGGTGACGGTATGAAGCACATCGACTATAACGATAACCCGTTCATCGTCATTTGGGAAGTCACACGGGCCTGTGCGCTCTCCTGCGTCCACTGCCGGGCAGAGGCACAATTTCACCGTTACGAAAACGAACTCGATACGGAAGAGGGAAAGGCATTGATTCGCGAGATTCATGCGATGGATAACCCGATTCTCGTCTTTACGGGCGGTGATCCTCTCATGCGTGAAGATTTATTTGAATTGACCGCATACGCCTCTTCCCTCGGGATGCGCGTCTCAATGACACCTTCCGCCACACCTCGAGTGACTCACGATGCCGTGAAACGAGCGAAAGCGGCTGGTTTGTCACGTTGGGCCTTCTCCATTGACGGACCGGACGCCGTGACGCATGACTACTTCCGCGGTACACGTGGCAGTTTCGACCGTACCATTCGAGGAATCTCATATTTCCGAGAGGAGGGAATGTCATTTCAAATCAATACGACGGTGACCGAATACAACGTCAATCGATTACCGGAAATGGCGAAACTCGTAGAATCCCTCGGCGTATCCGTCTGGACGCTCTTTTTCCTCGTGCCGACTGGACGTGGATCCCTGTTACAACCCATTACACCTGAGCGACATGAGGAAGTATTGAAATGGGCGTTCTCCCTACAAGAGACGGCACCCTTCATCATCTCGACGACGGAAGCCCAATTTTATCGGAGAGTCGCTCGGCAAGAAAATCAGCGACGCCGGGCAGCAGGACTCCCTCCAATCGGACATCCACATGACGATTTGGCAAAAGCCCCTCGTGGGACAAATGACGGCAACGGATTCGTCTTTATCTCACATACAGGGGATGTCCAGCCGTCCGGATTTTTACCGATCACCTGCGGAAACGTCCGAACGACACCTCTCGCCGATATTTATCGCCATCATCCGACATTCAAGGCGCTACGTGACCCGGATAGTCATCACGGAAAGTGTGGGTATTGCGAGTATCGTTATCTATGTGGAGGTTCGCGTGCTAGAGCCTATGCGGTCACTGGCGATTTCAAAGAATCAGAACCGTACTGTATCTATCAACCAGAACATCCTCTCGTTTCACAATAACGATTCCCATTTATTCCCTCTCCGTGTAAGATTGAATTATATGATGAGAAGGGAGCCACGTAGGTGCAGTCATTACCAATTGACGGATTATTCTATATTGGGTTGGGTACAATTTTTATCGTTACGACTTTACTCGGGTTCGGAATCAAGCGATGGACGAAACAAGGTATGATGGGATTTTACACGCTACTCGCAACAAGTCTTGGCTTATTCTTTTGGCTACTGCTCTGGTTTCAAGAAGCGACCCGCGCCAGCTTTATGGGAACCATCCCATGGGTACTCAACTTATTTTTCGGAACGGTACTCTATCTCATTTTTATAGGCATCAGTTATTTAATTTTGAGAAGAAAGCGTCGGCATACATAAAAGAGGAATCCGGTTGTGGATTCCTCTTTCTTTATGCATTGACTGTCGACGGGCGTAACGTCAACGCCCCGTTCTCGACATCGATGATGACCGTTTGACCATCCTCGACATCTCCAGCGAGGATGCTACGGGCAAGTTTCGTCTCAATCGTCCGTTGCACGTACCGGTTGATCGGTCTCGCACCGAATTGTGGTTCATATGCTTCGTCAGCAACGAACGTTTTGGCTGCGTCGGTGATCTCGATATGAATCGAGCGTGTCGTGAGCCGCTCGCTCATCCGTCCGACCGCTTTCTCGACGATTTGACCGATTTGGTCTTTCGTGAGCGGATGGAACAGAATCGTTTCATCGACCCGGTTCAAGAATTCAGGACGGAAATGGCGACGGAGTTTGTCGAGCACTTGACGCTCTTCGTCCTCATCAATCACGCCATCTTTCGCCGCTTCGAGCAAAATGTCTGCCCCAATGTTCGACGTCATGATGACAATCGTATTTTTGAAGTCGACGATGCGCCCGTGCGAATCGGTCAATCGACCATCATCGAGCAATTGTAGCAAGATGTTGAAGACGTCCGGATGTGCCTTCTCGACCTCATCGAGTAAGAGGACCGAGTACGGGTTACGGCGAACCGCTTCGGTCAACTGGCCGCCTTCCTCATATCCGATATAGCCAGGAGGCGCTCCGACGAGACGAGATACGGCATGTTTCTCCATATATTCACTCATATCGAGGCGAACGATATGGTCTTCTGAGTCAAACATCGCTTCTGCGAGCGCCTTCCCGAGTTCTGTCTTCCCGACCCCCGTCGGTCCGAGGAAGAGGAATGAGCCGATCGGACGATTCGGATCTTTGATGCCAGCACGCGCTCGAATGACCGCATCGCTGACGAGACGAATCGCATCATCTTGTCCGAAAACGCGTTTATGCAAGACTGCTTCTAGATTGAGGAGCTTATCTCGCTCTCCTTCTGTCAGTTTCGTCACCGGTATGCCCGTCCATTTTGAGACGACCTCGGCGATTTCTTCTTCTGTCACTTCTTCCCGCACGAGTTCGCGTGTCACCGAACTCGCCAACTGTTCCGCTTCTTCGAGTTCTCGCTCAAGCTCCGGGATTCGTCCGTATTTCAGTTCCGAGGCCCGGTTCAAATCGTAACGACTCTCTGCCTCTTGTAACTCGAGACGTACTTTCTCGAGATCTCCGCGGATTTGTTGTACGCGGTGCGTCGACTCCTTCTCATTCTCCCAGCGGAGACGTAACGAGTCAGACTGTTCACGAAGTGACGCCAATTCCTGTTGAAGCGCCTCAAGTCGCTTCATGGAAGCGGCATCGCTCTCTTTTTTAAGAGCCGCCTCTTCGATTTCAAGCTGCATGACCCGACGGACCAATTCATCGAGTTCAGCCGGCATCGACTCCATCTCCGTCCGAATCATTGCACACGACTCATCGACGAGATCGATCGCCTTGTCCGGCATGAAACGGTCGGTGATATAGCGATTGGATAATACAGCCGCTGCGACGAGCGCGTTGTCATGGATGCGTACCCCGTGGTGAATCTCGAAGCGTTCTTTCAAACCGCGCAAGATGGAAACCGTATCCTCGACATCCGGTTCAGCGACAAGTACTTGTTGGAAACGCCGCTCGAGGGCCGGGTCCTTCTCGATATATTGACGATACTCGTCAAGTGTCGTCGCACCGATACAATGCAGTTCGCCTCGGGCGAGCATCGGTTTCAACATGTTCCCGGCATCCATCGACCCCTCCGACTTCCCTGCACCGACAATCGTGTGCAGTTCATCGATGAAGAGGATGATGGTGCCTTCCGCTTCTTTCACTTCGGACAAGACGGCCTGTAGACGTTCCTCGAACTCCCCACGATATTTCGCACCGGCAACGAGGGAACTCATATCGAGACTGAAGATGGTTTTGTCTTTCAAACTTTCCGGCACATCTCCACGAACGATACGCTGGGCGAGCCCTTCGACAATCGCCGTCTTCCCGACACCAGGTTCCCCAATGAGGACTGGGTTGTTTTTCGTTTTCCGACTCAAAATCCGGATGACACGACGAATCTCGCTGTCTCGTCCGATGACCGGATCGATTTTACCTGTCTTCACTTCTTGAATGAGGTCGCGTCCGTATTTCGTCAAGACGTCATACGTCGCTTCAGGCGACTTCGAAGTGATCCGACGATTGCCTCGTACGGCGACAAGCGCCTCACGGAGACGTTCTTCGGTGACACCTTTCCGTTCGAGCATCGCCTGTGCTTGACTACTGTTCAACAAAATACCGAGTAGAATATGTTCGACCGATACGTACTCATCATTCATCCCCGTCGCTTCTCGTTCCGCCGTCGTTAGAACGTTCAGCAAAGAAGCCGAAATCATCGGTGTCGTCGGATTTTGAAGTTTTGGTGCATTTCTTAAAGAAAGCGCGACTTCTCCTTCAATCTCTGACACGTTGATCTCCATTTTTTGAAACAGCAATGGCGCAATCCCGTCCGTCTGTGAAATCATGGACGCCAAGACATGCCACTCATTGATTTCGCTATGATGATACTGTTTCGCTAACGCTTGTGAACTGACAATACATTCATGTGCTTTATCTGTAAAACGATTAAAGTCCATCACGATTCCTCCTTATCTATTAACGTTCGATTTGTTCATATACAGCCCGGTACGTCTCATCAAGCGGCAGATCGACTTCGAGTTGCACGAACAAGTCCGACCGCACCTTCGAGCCGGTCATGACACCTCGGCCCGGAATACGCATCCGTTGTCCCGGACGGCTTCCCGGTTTCACTTTCAACTTCACGCGTCCCCCGTCGAGTGTCGCAATGATGACGCTCGTCCCGTCTAAAAACTCAAGCGGTCGCAAACGCTTCACGGTCACGATATGCTCTCCTTCGCGACGATACGTATCGTCATCGGCAAAGTGAAGTTCGACATATACATCACCTCGGTTTCCCGATTGTCCGACCCGGCTACCTTTTCCTTTCAACCGCAACTTCTGACCTTCGTAGGCACCTTGTGGAATCTTGACGTTCACGGTACCCGTTTGAAGACGTAGACTCACTTTCGACTCTTTCGTCAATTGACTAAGCGGGATGTTGACACGAACAGTCTCATCCAAGTCTTCCTCGACTGCTTGGTCAAAGAAGCTTCCGAACATATCTTCAAATCCGAACGTCCGCGACGTCGTACGTGACCCACCGCCGAATTGTCGGAATAGATCTTCGAATTGTGACGAGCCTTCCCCGTAAGTCTCTCCACCGCCACCGAACCCTTGTCCGAACGACGGTCCATCCGGGCTACCGTATCGATCATAGTTCGCCTTTTTCTCTGGGTCGCTCAATACGTCAAACGCTTCCTGGACCGACTTGAATCGTTCTTGTGCGCCAGGGTCTTTATTGACGTCCGGATGGTATTTTTTCGCCAGTTTCCGGTATGCACGTTTAATCTCTTGCTCGGTCGCTTCCTTGGAGACCCCGAGCTCGTCGTAATAGTTTTTAGCCATATGGATTCACCTCACCTATCCCTTTCCCGTTTCTGTTAACTCTATTCTACTCAATTGGTCAAATAAGGTCAAAGATTATCCTTTCACTTTTCATACGAAAAAAAGAAGAGATTCGTTTCAAAAAACGAACCTCTTCTCGATTAGAAGTAGACTTTCGGGCTATCCATGCCGTCCTCAAACACAATCGTCACTTCAGGGTCTCCGCCAAGTGACGTCACGTTGATACGAACCGGAACGTTCCGATTATATTCCCAACGGTTTTCAAGCAAGCCGACAACGTGTTGTGTGAATCCGACGAGCTCAGCGCGACTGTAAAACTGAATCGGGATATCAATCTCCATTCTCGATAAATCTCCATTCTGATAAAAACCTTTCCCAATCATCCCGCTATAATCCGGGAAAAGGTCTGCGATCCGATCGCTGAAGAGCGTAAACTTCTGAGCGTCCTCGCGTACGTCAGACGTCGCTGATGTCGACGGGAAGTAGTAGTACTTCTCATCAATCGCTTTCCAGTCGTCCGATTTGACTTGATCCGCCGTCCCAACGAAGGCCGATTTGATATAGTTTCCCGGTGTCGGTGAACCTTGTGTCGATTTCATATAGAGCGCGACATTGATATCGAGATCCTTGAAGTCTTCCCGCTTCCGTAATTGGGAGACGAGCTCGTTCGCCATACGTTCCCCTTCTGCGATCACTTTCTTTTGATCGAGTTTGACGGTGTACGTCGGACCATAGTTCGGTGCTTGGAAGACATACTCACGATTCAATATGAGTGCAAACGATACGCCTCCAACCTGATACCCGCTGTCCTCTTTCGTCATATAGTTCTGTTCGACAATGGAAGCTAAATAAAGTGGTGACTTCTTGTTCGCATCGACAAACTTGTCGTCTTCGACTTCTGCCTTGCCATCCGCATATGCCGGGTTCAAGGGTGTCAATCCTTCATTACTTTTATCTTTCCGTGCAAGTAAACGGGACACATCCTCCGCGTTCAACAGCTGTCCCTCTTGATAAGCGAACTTTTCCGGGTCGAACGCGTCCGTTGAATGACGCATGAGACCGAGTTCGACTTCTTCGAGTTCTAACGATGAACTGACTTGACGTTGGGCGAGACCTCTCGCTGCCGCCGGTTTGAACGGAATGACCATCTGGTAGTAAGAGTCACGGGCTTCGATCGCTTGTGTGACGCCTTCGGCCGCTGTTTCGTCCCCTGTTGGTGTCGCTTCTTCTTCACCCATCGGTATTTTCATTGAACATCCGCTCAACAATAGCGCAGAGGCGATTGTCGGGATGACGAGTTGTTTCCATTTCATCTATGTCTAGCTCCTTTGAACATCGTTTCCTATTTCACTTTGTCCATTATAACAAAATCGTTCCACGAAAAAAGTATCGAAGCGGAATCAGAACAAATCCCTTCTCGAATGAACGAGAAGGGATTTCGATTTATGGTTTCGTTGACGGGTGGTTGCGACGAATCAACAGTAGGAGTCCCGACGCGAAGAGAAGTGTACCGAGCATGACGTGCCACAGATCATCCGCTTCGCCTGTCATCGGAAGTACGCCTTGTGCGTACGGATTGGGTTCATCTATGTGCTCGACTCGTTTCGCTCCACTCTCTTTGACAACGACTGTCACGGCAGGTGGTGTGGTTTTCACCTCTGTCTTCTGTTTGTTAGCGTCTTGTTTCGGCTCTTCTTTTACCGGAACAGGTTGCTTCACCGCCACCGGTACGTCAACGGAGCGAGTAACCGTGATCCCTTCATCCACCTCGAAGATGAATGTGGTACGTTGAATCAATTCAGCCCCGGCTCTCACATCATAAGATGGGAGGAGCGGAAGCTCAAACGAGAACGTCACTTCTTCTTCCGGACCGAGTCCGTCTCTGTAGGTAGGAATTGCTTCGACTTGCTCCGCGAATCGTTGATTTGCCTGGTTTCGTTCTTCTTCTGTCAAGGCACCGCTTGGCCATGTAAGAACTGCTTTCGCTAAAAACAGGGTGACTCTCGAAGGATTGGTGACCGTATACGTATAGCGAACGGGCTCTCCCGGTTGAACGGTCGCCTTCTCAACCGTCGCATTCACGGTGAAGTCTGGTGTTTGTAAAAGGATAATTTGTTGACTTTCTGATGTGACGACCCGGTTGAATTCATCCAGCCCGGTCACCCGAAAGACACTGCCGATTTCAGGATGTGCGTCGAACGAATATCCGGTCGGAATCGATAAGACTTCTGTCACTTCCACCCGTTCCCCCGGCAAGAGACCGTCTTCTCCTATTAATTCATGCAAACGATCAAATACGTGTTGATTGAACGATTCGATTGATTGATGATCGATGTCTCCGCTCACATACTCGTGAGAGAATTCTGTCACCGTCATCGGCGTGTCTCCTGTGTTTTCTACAATGAACGTATACGATATTTCGCCTCCGACAACGGCTCGGTCGACTGCGGCGATGTTGATTGCTTCAACGGCGAGCTTCGGTAACGTCGATTCAATCGCCGGCTCTTCGACGACTGGTTCTGGTTCAACCGGTGGCGTCACTTCTTCTGATGGATCTGGTTCTGTGACAACAGGCGGTTCTTCCTCTTCGACAGGATAAGCTTCCGTGATGGTGTTTGGAGAAAACGTATACGGTACACCTTCCGCATCATAGAGCGTGATGAGGTCAATCAACGAGTCGTCTACTACTTCCGCATCAATCATAAATCGCCAAACGTCAGCTGATTCACGGACCCCGTAATACGTGATTCCTTCATAGACAAGACTTGATTCGTATAATGTTTCGCTTTCCTCATCTGTCAAATTCACTTGGATATACCGGAACGTGGTCGTGTCCGCTTTGGCGGTGGGCACCCCAAATAAGGTTGAAAGGAACATGAGGATGGTAAATACGGCAACGAAGCGCTGGATGTTGTGTGTCATGATGTTGGTCCCTCCTCTAAGGTGAAAACAAGCGCTCGAATCGCAATCGTTCCGATGACGACGTTCACCACGTAGAGGAATGAGAGGAATGTGTGTGTGAAAGTCATGGTGTCAAAGGGTTCTCTCGCAAAAATATATTAGCATTTTGATTTAGTTAATCTATACCCTTCACACGCTTGTGCGAACCTGATCAATCCCAATTATTTCCGAAAAAAACGTTCGCCGAAGCGAACGTTTATGCTTGTTCCTTTAAAAAGTCGAGCAGCTTGGCTTCATCCCATACTTCGATTCCGAGAGATTCGGCTTTCGCCAGCTTCGAACCTGCCTTTTCACCGGCGACGAGCAAGTCTGTGTTCTTACTTACACTTCCCGTTACACTCGCTCCGAGAAGTTCAAGCTGTTTCCCAGCCTCGCCACGTGTCATCTCATGCAACTTCCCCGTCAATACGACTGTCTTCCCAGAGAGCGGTGCTCCTTCCGTCGTTGGTCGTTTCGTTCCTTTGAAGGAAAGATTGACTCCCGATTCTGAAAGTTCTTTGACGAGTTCACGTGCTTCCGGTTTTTCGAAATAGAGAACGATCGATTCTGCCATTTTAGTCCCGATACCATCGATGGCTGTCAATTCTTCGACTGTCGCCGCGATGATTGCATCCATCGTCTCGAACCGTTCTGCAATTAAAGAAGCGGCCTTTTGTCCGACGAGTCGAATCCCGAGGGCGAAAAGCACCCGTTCCAATGAATTTTGCTTCGATTGTTCGATTGCTGAGAGCAAGTTCGTCACTGACGTCTCGCCCATGCGCTCGAGTCCAAGTAAATCATCTCGGTCCAACCGATACAGGTCGGCCACATTGTGAACGAGCCCAGCTTCGTGAAGCTGCGTGATGACTTTCTCGCCGAGCCCGTCGATGTTCATCGCCTGTCTCGACACGAAATGGATGAGTCCTTCAAGCAGTTGTGCCGGACATTCCGGATTGACACAACGATGATCCGCCTCTCCTTCGAGTCGAATCAACTCCGACCCACACGCCGGACAATGCGTCGGGAATTCAATCACCCGCTCTTCCCCGCTCCGTTCACTCGCCAGTGCCGATACGACGGCCGGAATGACATCTCCTGCTTTTTTGATGACGACTCGGTCACCGATATGAAGATCTTTTTCCTTTATAAAATCTTCATTGTGAAGCGTCGCATACGTCACGGTCGACCCCGCCACAGAAACCGGGGCAAATCGTGCCCGTGGTGTGACCTTCCCCGTACGACCGACACTAAAATCGACGTCCTCGATCGTCGTCACGACTTCTTCTGCCGGGAACTTGTACGCGACGGCCCAGCGCGGACTTTTAGCGGTGAAACCAAGTTGTTCCTGTTCTTCATACCCGGCCACTTTGATGACGATCCCATCAATTTCATATGGGAGGTCACTCCGTTTTGTCACGTATGTCTCAATGTAATCCCACAGTTCATCCGCCGTCTGACATGTTGTATAATCTCCGCTCACTGCGACACCGAGTCGTTTCAAATAATCGAGTGATTCGTCATGTGACGCGACGAGATCGTCTTGCGACACCAAACCGTATGCGAAGAACGCCAAATTTCTTGACGCCGCAATTTTTGAGTCGAGTTGTCGAAGTGAACCGGCAGCAGCGTTTCTCGGATTTGCGAAAAGTGGCTCGCCGTTACGTTCTCGTTCATCATTCAATTGTTCGAACGAACGTTTCGGCATGTACGCCTCACCTCGCACTTCAAACGTCACGTCCTCATTTAATCGGAGAGGGATGGAACGAATCGTCTTCAAGTTTTGCGTGATGTCCTCACCCGTCGTCCCGTCCCCGCGCGTCGCGCCACGAACGAGGCGGCCATTCTCATATTTTAACGAGACAGCGAGACCATCAAATTTGAGTTCTGCCACGAATGTCGGCGTGTAACCGAGATCTTTCTCGATTCGCTCCACCCACTCGACGAGTTCTTCTTTCGAGAAGACGTTGCCGAGCGAGAGCATCGGCGTGTCATGTGTCACTTTGACGAATGCGTCGAGCGGAGCCCCTCCGACGCGTTGCGTCGGAGAATCCGGTGTTCGAAGTTCAGGATAATCAGTCTCAATTTGAATCAATTCGTTCATCAATCGGTCATACTCCGAATCCGGCACGCTCGGACGGTCGAGTACGTAATACTCGTAACCATATTGATTTAACGTTTGACGTAGCTCTTCTACGCGTTCTGCCATCTCCATATTCTCACCTCACGCTTTTTCGATAGGGGCAAATTTAGCCAATAGGCGCTTGATCCCGACTTCCGGGAATGCGATGTCGACTTCGAGTTGGTCGCCTTCACCACGTGTCTGTACGACCGTCCCTTGTCCCCATTTTTTATGATTCGCTTTGTCGCCGACATTCCATCCGACCGTTTCGGCACCGGACGATTGGGCGAGTTTCGGCTTCGGTTTCGAACTAAAGCCATTCACCGGTAACTTCCCTGGTGACTCGACCGGGTTCCACGGCATCGGTTTTCTCGCCTTACCGGACCGCTCCAACAACGTTTCCGGCAACTCATGCAAGAATCTCGACTCCGGGTTGTTTTGGAAGCGACCATATAGCATCCGTGACTGGGCACGTGTCAAATAGAGACGCTTCTCGGCACGGGTGATTCCGACATACGCAAGACGACGTTCTTCTTCCATCTCTTCCTCGTCGTTCAAGGCACGGCTGTGCGGGAAAAGTCCTTCTTCCATTCCAATCAAGAAGACGACCGGGAATTCAAGTCCCTTCGCCGAGTGCAACGTCATCAACGTGACTTGATGCGACTCATCGACTTCATCGAGTGAATCGAGGTCTGAGACGAGCGTCAAATCGGTAAGGAAGGCGACGAGCGTCTGTTCATCGCTCTCTTTCTCAAAGTTTTGGGCGACCGACAGAAACTCTTGCAAGTTCTCGAGTCGGCTTTCCGCTTCAAGCGTCTTCTCGATTTTGAGCATCTCTTCATATCCTGTTTTCTTCAATACCTCTTCGACGAGTTCTGAAATGGAGAGGTAGTCCGCCATCTGCCGTAAATCCAGCATCATTTGGCGGAAGTCCGCGAGTTTCGTCGCAGTGCGTGGGGCGATGCCTGACAATTCGATGTCACGAATCGCATCCATAAGTGATACGCCTTGCATATCTGCAAAGTCACCTAGTTTATCAATCGTCGCGGCACCGATTCCGCGTTTCGGCTCATTGACGACGCGAACGAACGAGATGTCCTCATCCGGGTTGGCGATCAATCGCAAGTATGCGAGGACGTCCTTGATCTCTTTTCGCTCATAGAACTTCGTCCCGCCGACCATTTTGTATGGGATGTTCGATTTGAGGAGCATCTCCTCGAGTCCACGTGATTGAGCGTTCGTCCGATAAAGGACCGCCATCTGTCCGTAGTCCATCCCTTCCATCTTCAGCTCTTTCATCTGGTTCATGATGAAGAACGCTTCGTCGCGATCATCCGATGCGACATGGAGCAACAATTTCTCCCCTTCGTCATTTTCAGTCCACAAGTTCTTCTCTTTCCGGGAAGCGTTGTTTTGGATGACGCCGTTCGCCGCCTCTAAAATCCGTTTCGTCGAACGATAGTTTTGTTCGAGCAAGATGACATGGGCGCTCGGATAATCTTTCTCGAACGTCAAGATGTTGGCGATGTCGGCACCGCGCCAACGATAAATGGACTGATCCGAATCCCCGACGACACACAAATTCTCGTGTGCCTGTGCGAGAAGTTTGACGAGCGTATATTGGGCACGGTTCGTATCCTGATACTCATCGACATGGATGTACTTGAATTTCTTCTGATAGAACGCCAACACGTCCGGTGCTTCTTGGAATAAGTGAATCGTCTTCATGATCAAGTCGTCAAAGTCGAGCACATTATTTTGTTTCAGCTTTTTCTCATACGCCGTATAGACGTCCGAGATGATTCGCTCGTACGGATTGTTCCCGACGAGGGCGGCCGCATCTTTCGCCGTGCGCAGCTCGTTTTTATGATTTGAAATCATCCCGAGAAGGGTGCGCGGTTCGTACTTCTTCGGATCGAGGTTCAATTCTTTCAATACCTGTTTGATTGCTGTCAATTGATCCGAGGCATCTAAAATAGAAAAGCTCCGATCATAGCGGATGCGATCGATATCGCGTCGTAAAATCCGGACGCACATGGAGTGGAATGTAGAAATCCAAATGTCTTCGGCGACACCACCCACAAGACGGGCAATCCGATCTTTCATTTCTCGTGCTGCCTTATTCGTGAACGTGATCGCTAAAATGTTCCACGGTGCCACTTGCTTCGCCGCCATCAAATAGGCGACACGATGGGTCAAGACACGGGTCTTCCCAGACCCCGCACCCGCCATGATCAACAGCGGGCCATCCGTATGCTTCACTGCTTCTGCTTGTTCCGGGTTCATGCCTTTGACTAATTCTTCGCTAAGATTATACATAATCGTTTCCTTCCTTGTTCCAAACGTTTGTTCTTATTTTATCGGAGTGCTCGGACAGTCGCAAGTGCTCCAGTTAAGTCTTCATAAATGATATTGCCGACAACAATCGTGTCGACATGTGCACCCATCAATCGCGCCGTCTTTTCTCCCTCAATGCCACCACCGTAAAAGAGATGTGCATCAGGCAACGCCAAACGAATCTCTTTGACGACATCAGGATTCCCGAGTCGTCCACTATATTCGATATAGAGCGAGGGAAGACGGAACAAGTGATGCCCGACTTCCGCGTATGCCACGGACTCTTCCATCGTCAAATCGCATCGCGCTTCCGTCACGTCAGCGACTTTCGCCTCCGGGTTTAAGACGAGATATCCTTGGGCCGTGACAAGACGGGCATCAAAGAAATGGCCATATCGTTCAAACGCACGCGCATGATGACCAATGATCCATTCTGGAGTTCCTGCATTCAGCACGGTGGGCACGAAGTAATGATTGAATCCGTGGATGACTTGACTAGGATGGCTAATCTCAAGTGCGATTGGAATCCCGGCATCTCGGACTCTCGCATAAAGCGCAAATGTATTCTCTGCATCAATCCCATCCGTTCCCCCGATCAAAAAGGCGTCGGTCCCCGAATGGATGAGCGCCTGGAGGACCTCATCTGTGAGCTCCTTATTCGGATCTAGTTTAAACACATGTCGCCACGTCTGAAATTCCAACTCATTCCCTCCTATCGAATCCTTCTCTAGTGTATCGATTTTTTTGCTCGCGTGCATCTCCCCAACAAAAAAAGACTTGCCGAAGCAAGTCACGAACGTGCCGTACGATTCCGTTCCCGATCCGTCAGCCATTTCGCAACAAGCAGGGCGAATAGACCGTAAACGGGGACGAACCAGAGTGGATTCGCTAGAAAGAATCCGAGCACCGGTATGTCAAGGAGCGGCGAGTCCGGTGAACAGAGTGCCGTTCCATTGACGATGGCGATAAACGGAAGAACCGGAACAATGAAGACGTATCCGAAGTTGATCCAAAATGCTTTCATATGACAATCTCCTTATCCTAAGATGATTGATTCTTTTGGATAGTTATACATCCGCTTCGGTTGTCTCCGTTGCAGGATGAGAATGAAGGCGATGACGCCGATTCGGCCGATGAACATGAGAATCGTCAACACCCATTTTCCAACGTTACTAAACTCGGAAGACAATCCGACGGATAGACCCGTCGTCCCGAACGCAGAACACGCCTCGAATAAGATTCGTGTCAACGAAGCATCCTCAAAATAAGCCATGACCATGACACCTGATAGTAACACGGCAAGCGAAACCGTAATGATCACGAACGCTTTCCAAATATCTTCAAGGACGATTTCACGACCGAAAATTTTAATGGACGAGTCCCCGCGAATGAAGGCGATGACAGCGAGAACGGCTACAGCAAACGTCGTCGTCCGAATCCCCCCACCGACAGACGATGGAGATGCCCCGATGAACATCAGGATGGACAGGAGCAACATGCTCGCTTCAGAGAATAGATTGACATCGACCGTCGATAGACCACCATTTCGTGTCGTCACGGATTGGAACAACGAATCCGATAGTGCCAACCAGAGCGGCAAGTCCTTAAAGGCATTATTGTATTCAAAGATGAACAAGCCGACCGTACCGACGGCAATCAAAATAAAGAAGGTTGAGACCGTCAATTTCGTGAACAACGAGAATCGACTCGGGAACGTGTGACGTTTCCGTGTGATTCGGCTCACCAAGTACGTTCGAATCTCTACAAGCACCGGGAATCCGATGGCACCACCGGTCATGAGCGCGATTTGCGTAAAGATGACGAATGGGTCCTCACGGAATGGCGCGAGCGAACTTCCCGTAATGTCAAACCCGGCATTCGTCGTCGCACTGATCGACCCGAACAATCCTTGTAAGAAGGCTTCTCCGATGGTATCAAAATAATTTAAGTAATGGACCCCGAGCACGACGGCACCGACCGCCTCGATGGCGATAACGGTGATCACGATTTCCGTGATGTATTTAACAATACCAGACATGGACGTCTGGTTTTGGTCGCGTAAAATCAGTTGTCTTTCCCTAAACCCAATCCGTTTCCCAAGTAAGATCCACATGATGACGTGCAAACTGATCAATCCGACACCGCTCACTTGGACGATGAACAGAATGATAAATAAGCCGAACGTGGAGAAAGTATCGGTGACTACAATCGGTGTCAGGCCGGTGACACTGACACAGCTCACCGCAAAGAAGACAAGGTCGGTAAACGTGATCGTCACTCCAGGCTTATGGGCGATTGGTAAGGCGAGGAGCAAAACTGATAAAATCGCTGCCGCACTATAAATTAACACGAGTGTTTGGACCGGTGTTAAACTTCGAAAGAACAATTGTAAGTTCAGTTTCATGAATTTCTGTTGCATCTCGCCCCTCCCCTCCATCAAAAACAAGATGACTCTTACGAGTCACCTTTTGTTTGTTGTAGACGTTCAAGAGCGAGATCGTATCCACCTGTCCCATAGTTCAAGCATCGCTTCACACGTGAAATCGTGGCCGTTGAGGCGCCTGTCGCATCCTCAATTTTATGATACGTGTTTCCTTCACGAATTTGCCGCGCCACTTCAAGTCGTTGCGCAAGTGCTTGAATTTCATTAACAGTCGCTAAATCTTCGAATAATTGATAACAGTCTTCGAGTGTCTCGAGCTTCAAAATCGCTTCAAACAATTGATCGAGCTCTCGACCTCGTAATTTATCGAGTTGCATCCGCAAGCATCCTCTCTACTCATACTTCTTTCTCATTCTAAAGCAGGGGCGCCCCGGACTCAACTATTCATCGCAAAATCGCAGGAAATAGTACTTGTTTCTTCATGACTTCGTAAATGCCGAGAGGTGTCGCCCGAACATATGGCAAATGGGTAGATGCTAAAAATAGTAATGTATAAATCGGATCTTCGAACTGATAGCCCCTCGCCATGAGCTCGTCTCGCAGCTGTTTCTCTTGACCGATGAGTGTTTCGAGTGGCTCCGTCGACGTCATCCCACAGAGCGGTAACGGGATCTCGGCAACGATTTCGCCCTGGTCTACGAGGACAATCCCGCCTCCGAGCTCGTTCATTCGTTTGAACGCCAGTAACATATCCTGTTTACATTTCCCTAGAATCAAGTAGTCCCCACTGATCGAGTACGAACTGACAAGTCCACCAAAATCTCGGGCGAAACCTTTCAAGACTGTGTTCAATCGCCATTTCCCTTCTTTATCAAGCAACATGAGAAACGATTCGTCTCCATCACGCGGCAATGCATCTTGACCCGTGTCATGCGTAATTTTAAACAGTTTCATGATGACCGAGTTGATCATGTCGAGTCCGACGGGCATGCTGAAAGATAGGTCTTGTGGCGTCAGCTCGATTGAAACGTCTGTCGACGGCATCTTATTGAGGACTGCTTCCACTAATTCGTTCGGGAAAAGCGATACCCCATCACGATAAATCCATTGCCCTTTCGCAATCACAGCCGTCGGACGCGGTTCCTCGATGGCATCTAGAATGTTCAAGTGCGCGATACGGCCTGGCGCAATCGCCCCTAAAATGTGATCGAGGTCAAAGTGACGAGCCACGTTATGAGAGACAATCCGGTAGGCTTCGATAGCCGGTAATCCCGTTTCGATCAAAATGCGGACAAGAGCATCCTGCATGCCGTCCTCATAAAAGCCCGGTGTCGAACCGTCCGTTGTCACCATGAGATGGTCGAACGCCGTCAGTCCATTTGCCAATAGATCACGGATCATCTCCGGCAGGTCCGGACGAATCGAGGAATGTCGAAGCGTCGTCGTATAACCTAGTTCCAATCGATTGAACGCCTCTTCCGCCGTCATCGCCTCATGGTCGCTGTGTACTCCCATCAACGCCATTTTAGTCAATGTCTTCGGCGACGCCCCCGGAAAATGCCCCTCGACCGGCAAACCGCACGTCTCGGCGTCAAGCATCCACTGAAGCATCTCATCATCACCCTTCAAGGCGCGCGGCCATGCCGTTAATTCACCTGCCATGACGACGTCCGGATGGTTAAACCACTCGTGAATGCGTTCCGAGTCGACAGCCACGCTCTCCCGGTCCAACTCCGTTTGCGTATCCAAACGGGCCCACCAATATGTACTCGTCGGCAATTGTTGAATCGCATCGAGTTGCGCAAACGCTTGCTCTTTCTCTTGTAAAAAAAGCAGCATGTTGTCATTGACGAGCGTCGTCGTTCCACGCTCTCCTGCATATTTTGACAACGTCGCCGGATTGTATAATTGAAACGGATGAGCGTGAGGCTCGATATACCCAGGTACAATATACTTTCCTGTCACATCGACCGTTTCGACCGCTGATTCTGGTAAGTCTGGACCGACATACACGATGCGATCTCCCTCAATCCAAATATTCGCGGTTCTCCATTGTTTTACGTAGACGTTCAAATACGTTGCGTTTTGTAAGACGAGCGAAGGTGGCCGCAATCGATCTACGACTTCAAGTTGTGAACGAATCATCACTTTAGACCACGGTGCCCGCGCCGTTCTTTTTGTTGGCATCGAACCCAATCCTCCCTTTTTCCCTTTCAAAGCTATAAAAGAATAATTTTGAAAGCGTTTTCTTTACCTGTTTCAAGTTTACCTTTTCTCTGAATGGGTCGCAAGTTATGTTCCCTATTGTAACAAATTTCACATATATTTTTCACAAAAAAGGCGACTCTTCCTATGAAGAGTCACCTACATCAAATTTGAGTCATGACGGTTTTACGTAAGTACAGGTGCAATTGATTGACCGGAATCGGTTTACTGTAATGATAACCTTGAATGAGCGAACCACTATATTCTAATACGAACGCAAGCTGTTCCGGTCGCTCGACCCCTTCCGTGACAATCTCGAGTCCAAGCGTTTGGAAAGTTTGATATAGCCCTTCTAACAGCGCGCGGTCAAATTTATTCTCCGGAATCCCTTTCACGAAGTTTTGATCGATTTTAACGATGTCGAGACACAGGGATTGCAAGTATGAAAGCGACGATGTTCCGACACCGAAGTCATCAAGTGATATTTTGACACCGATGGCCTTTAACGCTTGAATGAATTGTTGAAGTTCATACACATTCCCACCGACTTCACTCTCTGTGATTTCCACATGCAACCGGTGTGGGGGAAATCCTGTCTTAGCGATCGTTTCCTCCAACGCTTCTAAAAACGAGCCGTCTAAAATCTGACGTTTCGAGACGTTAATGGATAAAAATAAGTCAAGTCGCTCTGCGTACTCTTGAATCTCCTTGATGGCGCGCACAAGCACCCAGCGTCCCACATCCGAGATGAGCCCGAGTTGTTCTGCAACCGGAATGAACACGCCGGGAGAGACGAATCCTTTCTGTGGATGGTGCCAGCGAATCAACGCCTCGACTCCTCTAACTTGAAACGGCTGCGGAGAGACGATTGGTTGGTAATAGAGTTCGAACTCATCATGACGCAACGCATGACGTAAATCACGTTCCATCTCGAGCGCCTGCAAGTAATGACTCCCATCTTCAATCTCATGATAGGAAAGAATCTGATCTTTCCCGGATGCTTTGGCTTCGTGTAAGACGACATCGAGTCGCGCCATCATCACCTCATAGGAATGATGCGTCGGTCCTGTCAATTCGTCGATGCCGATACTCAAGGTCAAATGGTTCATCCCTTGCTTCAAACCCCATTCGCGCAAATCTTTCACCAATTGATTGGCGATGATCATGAGCTCCTCAGTCGTCCATTTCGGATGAATCAAGATGAACTCGTCCGCTCCGATTCTCGCAACGAAGCCATCCTCTTTATAAAACATCAATCGAGAGGCAAAGAACGTCAGCATCGCATCTCCCGTACGCTGACCAAATTGATCGTTGATGCGACGGAAGTTGTCGAAATCGATTCCCATCACGCCAATCGATCGGGTCGTGTCCGGTAAGCTCACGAACATCTCTTCGACTGCCAAGCGGTTCGGAAGACGGGTCAAGGAATCGCGGAAGGCACGCGTCAACGATTCTTTTTGTGTCTGTTCGAGTGCATCGAGCACCTCGTTCATGCTGATCGCCATCTCTTCAATCTCGTCTTGTTGATTTGGATGCAACTGAATCCGTAACCGACTATTCCGTTCTTTCGTGATCCATTTCAGTTCGTTGACGATGCCCATCAATCGTTTCGTGACAATTTGATTCACCGACCAAAACAGTGTCAACAATAGACCAAGACCGAGCACAAGCAGCCCTAGCATCCCCGTTTCTAACATGGTCTGTGTATTGGTATAGTACATTCGCTTCACCGAGAAGTTGAGTTCCCAGTTCGCATCTTGATAGACGGATTGAAGCGGTAACGAGACACGTGCAAATTGATTGTCTTCATCGACCGTCAACTGCCGGTGTGAAAGAGGACTGATCGATAATTTCGTTTTTGCTTGGGCACTCATCGCGGCCATGAAGTCTGGACCGATTTTTTGAATGAGTACGAGCGTCCCACCCGGCTTTCCTGTCCCATCACTTCTCAAAATCGGATGACTCATGAAGACGACCGGACCGAAATCGGTGCCATACACCGCACTTTGTTTGATTCCTGACGAGTTGACGTAACGGATCAAGTCGTTCGTGAAGATCTCTTTGTCCTCTTCACGATCCAATTCATAAAATTGAGTAAACTCCGAGTAGACGACCTTTCGATCACGGTCGAGGAAAATCATTGCGCCGACCCCTAAGTTTTCGAGTGTCTCTTCCCCCATGTTGTTTTCAATGAATGCTTCATTCTGATTTTGAACAAAATCATAGGCATTCGTCCAAACTGACCAATCGACAAGAATCCGCTCGAGCATAAGTCGGTGATTGGCGAACACTTCTGACACACTTTCGATTTGATCGCGGGTCATCGCCCTGTCCTGTTCAATACTTTTCTCTACAAAATACGGTTTGATGACGAATAAAATGACACCGATGAAGAGTACGATGTTCACGGCTATCGCAATAAATAATTTTGTTTGAACACGCAGGCCGACCACCCTCCTTCTTCAAGCTACTTTATTATTGTAGAACAGGATATCGGCATTTCCTTTTTTTCGCATGAAAAAAAGGATGGGTTGACCCATCCTTTAAATAATGTGTTCAAACGCTCGCGCCCCGATATCCGATCGATAGAACGTTTCAGGTAAATCGAGTTGTGAAATTGCCGCATACACAGCCGTTTTCGCCTCAAGCAGTGTCGGCTTCGTCGCCGTCACAACGAGTAGACGACCTCCGCTCCCTACGACTTGTTGGCCCTTCTTTGTCGTGCCGGCATGGAAGACAAGCACATCTTTCGGAAGTGACTCAAACCCTGATAACACCTGGCCCGTGATTGGTCGGTCCGGATACCCTTCGGCCGCAATGACGACACCCATCGTGTATCCGTCAATCCACTCAACCGAATACGATTTTTGGCGAACGACCGCTTCAATCACGTCCAGGAGCGGCGATTTCAAATTCGGCAAGATGACCTCCGTTTCCGGGTCACCGAAACGTGCGTTGAATTCGATGACTTTTGGTCCATTTGCCGTCAAGATGAGACCGGCGTACAAGAATCCTTCAAATGGAGTGCCTCGTTTGACCATCGTCTGCGCGAGTGGTTCTAATACGGTCTTCACCGATTCCTCATACACGTCCTTTGAAAGATGTGGCATCGGGCTATAAGCGCCCATACCACCCGTGTTCGGTCCCCTGTCACCGTCATAGGCACGTTTATGATCTTGCGAGGTGATCATCGGAATGACACGCTCTCCCGAGACGAATGCCATGAGCGAAAACTCTTCCCCATCGAGGAACTCCTCGATGACGACTTGTGACTGTTGGCCAAATTTATCCGTCGTGAAAATATCACGTACGGCAGCTTCTGCCTCTTCGACAGTGAACGCAACCGTGACGCCTTTACCGGCAGCCAATCCGTCCGCCTTGACGACGAGTGGTGCACCGAGTTTCTCGATATAGGCAAGCGCCGATGCCGCATCCGTGAACGCCTCATATGCCGCTGTCGGAATTCCGGCTTCCATCATGACTTCTTTGGCGAATGCCTTGCTTCCCTCGAGTAAGGCAGCCGCTTTCGTCGGTCCAAAGATGTTCAGTCCTTTGTCGCGGAACGTGTCCACGACTCCTGCCATGAGCGACGACTCCGGTCCGACAATCGTCCATTCGATCTCGTTCTCTTCTGCGAAATGGGCGAGCGCCTCCACGTCTGTTTCATGGATCGACACACACGTCATCCCTTCCATGAAGTCGTTGCCCGGTGCAACGAAGACGTGATGCCCATCTTGTTTCAACTTCCACGCGAGCGCATGCTCGCGCCCTCCTCGACCGATGACCAATACGTTCATGACGCAAACCCCTCTCAGTGTTTGAAATGTCTGACTGATGTGAATACCATCGTGATGCCATGGCGATTTGCCGCTTCAATCGATTCGGCATCCCGAATCGATCCACCCGGTTGGATGATGGCCTTGATTCCCGCTGCCGCTGCCGCTTCGACCGTATCTGCCATCGGGAAGAAGGCATCACTTCCGAGAGCCGCGCCTGTCGCGCGTTCCCCGGCTTGTTCGAAAGCGATTTTTGCTGCACCGACGCGGTTCATCTGCCCGGCACCGATTCCAATCGTCGTCTCGTCTTTTGCGACGACGATGGCGTTCGATTTGACATGCTTGACGACACGCCATGCAAGTTTCAAGTCTTCCCATTCCGCTGCTGTCGGACGACGATCCGTCACGATTTGGCATGAGGCATCATCGAGTGTCATGTCATCCCCGTCTTGTACGAGCAATCCTCCCGCGACAGCCGTGAGGCGCATGCCTGTCATCTGTCCCATATCTAACGTCAACAACCGAAGATTCTTTTTCTCTTTCAGTCGGTCAAGTGCTGCCTCACTAAAGGACGGAGCAATGATGATCTCTAAAAAGATGTTGCGAAGGGCATCTGCCGTCTCAAAATCGACTTCACGGTTTAAGGCGACGATCCCACCAAAGATGGAGACTGGGTCGGCCGCATGGGCACGTTCGAACGCTTGAGAAATCGTCCGTCCGACTGCGACGCCGCATGGGTTCATATGCTTGACAACGACTGCCGCCGGCTCAGTCAATTCACTGAGTGCTTCAAGTGCTGCATTCGTATCTTGAATATTGTTATACGAGAGCTCTTTCCCGTGAAGCTGTGTCGCATTCGCAAGTGTCATCCCGTCATATAACGGTGTCTTATAAAACGCCGCTTGTTGGTGTGGGTTCTCTCCATAACGAAGGTCTTGAACCTTTTCATACGTGACCGTCAACTGCTCTGGGAACGTTTCGCCGATTTGACGACCTAAGTAGTCGGCAATTAACGCATCATAGGCAGCCGTATGTCGGAACGCTTTCGTCGCGAGACGTTGACGTGTTTCAAACGATGTACCGCCTCCACGTACTTCATCGGCGACGAGTGTGTAATCACTCGGGTCCACGACGACGGTGACACTCGCATGGTTTTTCGCAGCTGAACGCAACATGCTCGGTCCACCGATATCAATGTTTTCAATCGCTTCTTCGTATGTCGTATTTTCTTTTGCAATCGTCTCTTTGAACGGATACAGATTGACGACCACATAATCGATTGGTTCGATGTGATGATCTTTCATTTGTGCGACATGCGTATCAAGGTCGCGACGTCCGAGCAATCCCCCGTGAACGAGTGGGTGCAACGTTTTGACACGGCCGTCTAACATTTCAGGGAACGATGTCACTTCCGAAATGTTCTTGACTGGCAATCCTGCCTGTTGAAGCGCCGTCTCGGTCCCACCTGTTGAGATGAGCTCGATGCCCGCCTCATGCAAGACAGTTGCGAGTTCGACAATTCCCGTTTTATCAGAAACACTTAATAATGCTCTCACTTGAAAACCTCCTGTTGATTCAACACTTGTTGTAATACGCGCGGATACAGTTGGTGCTCAATCGTCTGAATACGACGTGTCGCCTCGGTGCGATCACACCCTTCAATCTCGACGGACGCCTGTGCGATGATCGGACCCGTGTCCATCCCCGCATCCACATAATGAACGGTTACACCACTCGTCGGTACGTTGGCGTCAAGCGCCTGTCCGATCGCGTCTTTACCTGGAAAAGCGGGTAAAAGCGATGGATGAATGTTTAGAATACGGTTCGGATATGCGGATAGTAACACATTACCGATCAAGCGCATATACCCCGCCAACACGACATAGTCTACACGAAGCGTACGGAGAAGGACGAGAATTTCTTCCTCGAACTCTTCTTTTGACGCGTACGCCTTCGGTGTAAACGAAAAACTCGGAATCCCGTGACGCTCCGCTCGATCGAGAACAGCAGCTTCTGGTTTGTCCGTCACGAGCAACACACATTCAGCAGACAAATGACCATCGGTGATTGCTTGCCAAATCGCTTCGGCGTTACTTCCCGATCCTGACGCAAAGATAGCAAATCGTTTCATTGGTCCA
The DNA here is from genome assembly GCF_018617345.1 of Exiguobacterium sp. s131. Taxonomy (GTDB): domain Bacteria; phylum Bacillota; class Bacilli; order Exiguobacteriales; family Exiguobacteriaceae; genus Exiguobacterium; species Exiguobacterium profundum. Next base: position 201,932 of record NZ_JACSJX010000003.1, read on the forward strand.
CTCCTGAGATTCGGATGCCTGGACGACTCTCGACTTTCCCGATTCGGTGCGCGGTCTCCCCGACACGTTCAAGCGCCGCTTCGACGAGTTCCACATCTTCAGGACGTACCGTGATCATATAACCAATCCCCATATTGAAGACGTTGAACATTTCTTGCTTCGAGATGTTCCCGACTTGTTCGAGCCAGTCGAATACAGGAAGACTCGGCCAACTCGAGGCATCGAACGTGATGCCGAGACCTTCTGGCAACATGCGAGGGACATTCTCATAGAAGCCACCACCCGTGATGTGTGCCATCCCTTGAACCTTCCCTGTCGAAATCGCCGCTTTCGCCGCTTCGGCATAAATCCGTGTCGGCAACAGCAAGGCGTTCCCAAGTGTCGTATCGAGCATCGCAATCTCATCCGTATAATGAAGACCTTGTGCTTCCACGATATGACGTACAAGCGAGAATCCATTCGAGTGGACACCTGAAGATGCAAGTCCGAGCACAACGTCTCCATCCTGAATCGTCGAACCGTCGAGCAAGTTTTCTTTCTCCACGACACCGACCGCAAATCCAGCAATATCATATTCGCCATCCGGATACATCCCCGGCATTTCAGCGGTTTCGCCACCGACGAGGGCGCAGCCGGCTTGGACACATCCTTCCGCAACACCGGCGACGATTCGCTCAAGTTTAGCCGGTTCTGCTTTTCCGGTCGCAATATAGTCGAGGAAATAGAGCGGTTCTGCCCCATGCACGAGACAATCGTTGACGCACATGGCGACGCAATCGATTCCAATCGTGTCATGCTGGTCGAGCGCGAACGCTAATTTCAGTTTCGTCCCGACCCCGTCGGTCCCGCTCACGAGAATCGGGTGTTTCATGTTCATCGAACCGAGGTCAATCATTGCTCCGAAACTACCGAGTCCTGTCATCACTTCCGGACGCATCGACCGAGCAACATGACGTTTCATACGGGATACGGCCTCGTATCCTGCTTCTAAATTCACACCCGCTTGTTCATAACGAACGCTCATTGCATTTCCCCCTTAAGCCTTTGTCTCTGTCACGAGTTCTGCAAGTTCAGTCGGATAAAGTCCCGTGAAGCATGCAGCACACTGCCCGCGTAGTGCTCCTTCGAATGGACGATCAATGGCTTCGACCGTTCCATCCAATGTGAGGAACGCTAGTGAATCGGCACCAATCTCTTCTCTGATTTCTTCAATGGATTTGGTTGCCGCAATTAACTCTTCCTTGGTGGATGTATCGATTCCGTAGTAACACGGATGTTTGATCGGTGGTGACGTGATGCGCACATGCACTTCCGTCGCGCCTGCCTCTCGTAGTAACGTGACGATTCGGCGACTCGTCGTTCCACGGACGATGGAATCATCGACCATGATGACGCGTTTCCCGTTTACGACACCGCGTAACGCTGACAACTTCATCTTCACCCCGCGCTCCCGTAATTCCTGGGACGGTTGAATGAACGTCCGTCCGACGTAACGGTTTTTAATGAGTCCCATTTCGTAAGGAATTCCGCTCGCCTCAGCATAGCCGATTGCCGCAGAAATACTCGAATCCGGAACACCTGTCACGACATCCGCTTCGACCGGTGCTTCTTCAAACATCTTTTTCCCCATGGCCTTACGCGCCGTATGCACGTTGATGCCATCGATGATGGAGTCTGGTCTTGAGAAGTAGATGTATTCCATTGAGCACATGGCACGGACGGCCGCTTCACTGAATCGCTCTGACGTGATGCCTTCATTCGTGACCATGAGCAATTCTCCTGGCTCCACATCCCGTACGTACGTCGCCCCCACGACGTCAAACGCACACGTTTCTGAAGCGAACACGTAAGCCCCGTCTTCGGTTTGTCCGAGTGATAATGGACGTAACCCATGCACGTCAACACCGACGTACAGTGCATCTTCCGTCAAGAACAGGAATGCGAATGCCCCGACGAGACGGGCCAAGCTGTCGGCGATCCGTTCTTTCAACGAATTGCCGCGACTCCGCTTGATGAGGTGGGCCACGACTTCCGTGTCGGACGTTGTCTGGAAGATCGCGCCTTCCGCTTCGAGCATATGTTTCAATTCGTTCGCATTCACAAGGTTTCCGTTATGCGCCATCGCCAAATCACCAGTCAACGACTTGAAATGGAGCGGTTGAACATTCTCGAGCGTGTTGCCGCCAGCCGTCGAGTAGCGGACGTGTCCAATCGCATGGTTCCCGGTGAGTGCGTCGAGAGATGTTTCGTCAAACACTTCGGTGACGAGTCCGAGTCCACGTTTCGCGTGGAGACGCTCTCCGTCTGCCGTGACGATTCCTGTTCCTTCTTGGCCACGGTGTTGCAAGCTGTGCAGTCCGTAATAGGCAAGGTGTGAGGCTTCGATGTGACCGAACACACCGAAGACGCCGCACTCCTCGTTCATGCCTCGGATGTCATATAACATGGAATAGCTCCTTCCCATACACGTTCCAACTCTTTCACGTCCATTTCAATCAAGCGGTCGCTTGCGCGAACGACAAGGGTCGGGGCTTCTGTCACTGTCCCGATTGCTGTCCCGTTCGTCATGCGCGCGAATGACTCGGCATGTGCCTTGTCTACTGTCACGAGGAAACGTGACTGGGATTCACTAAATAGTGCCGTCACAAGGTCTGTGTCGATCGTCACGTCCATGCCGAACCCTGTTCCAAAGACCAGTTCCGGTAACGCTGCCGCAAGACCACCTTCTGACACGTCGTGTGCCGCCGTGACCAGACCTTCACGGATCGCGTGAAGCAATACCTTCTGTGTCTGACGTTCTTCTTCAAGGTCGAGTGTCGGTGCATGACCGCTCACTTTTCCGTCTTGCAACATTTGAAGGGCACTTCCGCCAAATTCTGCTTTTGTCTCACCGAGTAAGAAGACGACGTCTCCCGCTTGTTTCGCAAACGATGTCGTAATATGTTCTGGTTTTTCGATGAGTCCGACCATTCCAACGACCGGTGTCGGGTAGATGGCTTGTCCGTTCGATTCGTTATACAGCGATACGTTCCCACCGATGACCGGCGTATCGAGCGTACGACACGCTTCTGCCATTCCTTCGACGGCTTGGTCGAGTTGCCAGAACCCTTCCGGTTTATCCGGGCTCCCGAAATTGAGGCAGTCCGTCAAAGCGAGTGGTTCTGCACCACTTGCGACGATGTTTCGCGCCGCCTCCGCGACAGCGATGGCTCCACCGACACGTGGATCGAGATAGACATATTTTGCGTTGCAGTCCGTTGTCATCGCGAGCGACTTCTCCGTCTCACGAATGCGAATGACCGCGGCATCACTACCCGGTGCGACGACTGTCGACGTTTGTACCATATGGTCATATTGCTCATACACCCAACGTTTCGAGGCGATGCTAGGCATCGCAAGGACGTCTTTCCATGTCGCCATCACATCTTCGACAACTGGTGTGACCGGCTCCATCGCTTGGAATGCTTCGTAATATGCCGGGACTTTAGACGGTTTATGATAGACCGGTGCGTCTTCTGCGAGTGCGTCGACCGGTACTTCGGCCGCGACTTCCCCTTGATGAACGAGACGAAGTACTTTTTCTTCAATGACTTCGCCAACTTTGACTGCATGAAGTCCCCACTTCGTGACGATTGCTTCGATTTCGTCTTCATGTCCAGCTTTGACAACGAGGAGCATCCGCTCTTGCGATTCCGAAAGCATCATCTCGTAAGGTGTCATGCCAGTCTCACGTTGTGGGACGAGGTCTAGGTTCATCTCGATTCCCATCCCTGCTTTTGATGCCATCTCTGCCGACGATGACGTCAATCCGGCTGCGCCCATGTCTTGAATCCCGACGAGCGCAGGATGTTTGATGACTTCGAGACACGCTTCGATCAAGAGTTTCTCCATGAACGGGTCTCCGACTTGGACGGCCGGGCGTTTCTCGTCCGCGTCTTCCCCGAGTTCTTCAGAAGCGAACGTGGCACCATGGATTCCATCACGCCCTGTCGTCGCTCCGACGTACATGACCGAGTTCCCGACACCTTCCGCGATTCCTTTTTGAATGTCTTCATGACGGATGAAGCCGACGCACATCGCGTTGACGAGCGGGTTTCCTGAGTAAGCCGGGTCAAAGGCGACTTCCCCACCGACAGTCGGGATGCCGACGCAGTTCCCGTATCCAGCGATGCCGGATACGACATGACCGAATAAATGTTTCACACGTGATTCGTTCAAATCTCCGAAACGGAGTGAGTTCAATAAAGCGATCGGACGGGCGCCCATCGAGAAGATGTCACGGATGATTCCACCCACCCCAGTCGCTGCTCCTTGATAAGGCTCAATCGCGGACGGATGGTTATGACTCTCGATTTTGAAGGCGACGGCTTGTCCGTCTCCGATGTCGACGATTCCAGCCCCTTCTCCTGGTCCTTGTAAGACGTGCTTGCCGGTTGTCGGAAACTTCCGGAGCACCGGTTTCGAGTTTTTGTACGAACAGTGTTCAGACCACATGACCGAGAAGAGACCGATTTCTGTATAATTCGGTTCCCGGCCAAGCAGTGAGACGACGAGCGCGTATTCGTCGTCCGATAATCCCATCGTGGCATAGATCCGTTCATCACGGATTTGTGTAGCTGTCGGTTCAGTTGTAAGTAACATGTCGTGCCCCCCATTTTACGATTGACGTGAATAACCGTTTACCGTCTTCCCCACCGAGCAACGCTTCGACCGCACGCTCCGGGTGTGGCATCATGCCGAGTACGTTCCCTGCCTCGTTCGTGATGCCGGCGATGTTTTCGACCGATCCGTTCGGGTTCTCTTTATAGGTGAACGCAATCTGGCCATTTGCCTTCAATGTCTCGAGTGTCGTCTCGTCACAGTAGTAGTTGCCCTCACCGTGTGCGATCGGCACGCGAATCGTTTCCTGTGCCGCGTACTCACTTGTGAACATCGTCTCGTTGTTTTCGACGACAAGGTCGACGGTCTTACACATGAATTTCAAATCGCGGTTTCGCATCAATACACCTGGGAGGAGTCCCGCTTCGACGAGCACTTGGAATCCGTTACATACGCCAAGAACCGGGCGTCCTTCTTCCGCGAAACGCTTCACTTCAGCCATGATTGGTGAAAACTGGGCGATTGACCCGCAGCGCAAGTAGTCTCCGTATGAGAAACCACCTGGTAAGAGGACTCCATCAAATCCTTCAAGTGAGGTTTCCGTATGGAACACGTATTCCGCTTCTTCCCCGAGCACATCTTTTACCGCATGGTACATGTCGAGGTCACAGTTTGATCCTGGAAAGACGATGACCGCAAACTTCATGCGAGTACCCCCATCTCGATTTCAAAATTCTCAATGACCGTATTGACGAGTAACTTCTCACACATCTCTTTGACCATGGCTTCTGTCGTGTCGTCCGCTACTTGAAGCTCGATGACTTTCCCGATCCGCACCGATTCAACTCCAGCGAATCCGAGATGTTCGAGCCCGCCTTTTACGGCAACTCCTTGTGGGTCGAGTACACTTTCACGTAATGTCACATACACGTTTACTTTTTTCATTGTCCGTTTCCCCCTATGCGTGTTAACAATTGTCCATACGTCTCAGTCAAAGAACCTAAATCGCGACGGAATACATCTTTATCAAGTTTCTGTTTCGTTTCTTTGTCCCAGAGACGGCACGTATCCGGTGAGATTTCATCCGCCAAAATGATCGTCCCATCCACTTTTCCGAACTCTAGTTTGAAATCGATCACGTCGATGCCGTGTTGACTAAAGAAATCGAGCAAGACATCGTTTACCCAAAGCCCGAGTTGTCGCAATGTTTCGACTTCTTTGTGTGTGGCAACTTGCAATAATCGGATATGATCTTCTGTGAGGAGTGGGTCCCCAAGAGCGTCGTCCTTATAATAAAACTCGACAATCGGTGCGAGGAGCGGTGTTCCCTCTTCCCAACCGAGACGTTTCGCTAGACTACCGGCCGCGACGTTGCGGACGACCACTTCTAACGGGATGATGTCGACACGGCGGACCAACTGTTCTCGCTCTGAGATTCGTTTGATAAAGTGCGTCGGAATCTTGTTGTCATGCATCAATTCGAACAACTGGGTCGTGATGGCGTTGTTTAAAATCCCCTTCCCATCAATCGACTCTTTCTTTTCTCCATTGAATGCTGTCGCATCGTCTTTATAGTACACACGAAGCACACCCGCTTCTTCTGTCTCAAATAACGCCTTCGCCTTGCCCTCATAAATTGCTTTCATCTGAACCGTTCCCCCTTAAAAGTGAGAGGGGCTTGTCGCCCCTCAACGATTACAAACCACAGCGTTCAAAAATCGTATCGACACGGCGTACGTGATAACGCGGGTCGAACAACTCATCGAGCTCTTCACTCGTAAAGAGTGCGCCCATCTCTTTGTCCTCTTCAATCAATGTACGGAACATCGTCTCTTCTTCCCATGCCTGCATCGCTTTCGGTTGAACCGCGTCGTATGCTGCTTCACGTGACCAGCCCTTCTCGATGAGACCGAGTAAGATCCGTTGCGAGAAGATGATTCCGAACGTACGGTCCATGTTGCGACGCATGTTGTCCGGGAAGACCGTCAAGTTCTTCACGATGTTACCGAAACGGTTCAACATGTAGTTGAGAAGAATCGTCGCATCCGGGATAATGATTCGCTCTGCTGAAGAGTGCGAGATGTCACGCTCATGCCAGAGTGGGACATTCTCGTATGCTGTCATCATATGACCGCGAATGACGCGTGCAAGACCCGTCATATTTTCAGAACCGATTGGGTTACGTTTATGCGGCATCGCAGACGACCCTTTTTGTCCTTTCGCAAAGAACTCTTCCACTTCGCGTGTCTCTGTTTTTTGAAGTCCACGAATCTCCGTTGCCATCTTTTCAATCGATGTGGCAATCAATGCGAGTGTTGACATGTACTCGGCATGACGGTCACGTTGGAGAGTCTGTGTCGAAATCGGTGCAGCTTGGATACCGAGCTTGTCACAGACGTATGACTCGATGAACGGGTCGATATTCGCAAACGTTCCGACCGCTCCGCTCATCTTCCCGAATTCAATCGTTTCGCGAGCTGCCATGAAGCGTTTTTTGTTCCGTTTCATCTCTTCATACCAGAGGGCGAGCTTCAGACCGAACGTGGTCGGTTCTGCGTGCACGCCGTGGGTACGTCCCATCATAATGTCATACTTATGTGCTTTCGCTTTTTCTGCGAGAATACCGATGAAGCGATCTAAATCGGCCTCTAAAAGATCATTCGCCTGTTTGATTAAGTAAGAGAGTGCCGTATCGACGACATCCGTCGACGTCAATCCGTAATGTACCCACTTTTTCTCCTCTCCGAGTGTCTCGGAAACGGCACGAGTGAACGCGATCACATCATGACGTGTCTCTTGTTCAATCTCTAGAATGCGATCAACATCGAACGATGCCTTGTCCCAAAGGACTTGTACATCTTCTTTCGGGATGATGCCGAGTTCACTCCAAGCCTCACAGGCATAAAGTTCAACTTTTAACCAAGCCTCGAATTTGTTTTGATCAGTCCAAATATTTGCCATCTCTGGGCGGGTGTAGCGTGAAATCATAAGACGGTCTCCTTCCAAATTGCCAGTTGTTCGATGGTATGAAGCGCTTCTTCGACCGTGTCACCAAGGACGTTCAAATGTCCCATTTTGCGACCTGTCTTCGCTTCATCTTTTCCATACAGATGTAGTTTAACATTCGATGGCAATGCTTTGACATGAAGTCGTGGCATATGCTCGCCGAGAAGGTTGACCATGACGACAGGCGATGTCAATCTCGTCCGTCCGAGGCGCATCCCGGTCACGGCTCGAATGTGTTGTTCAAATTGTGAGGTTTCACAAGCGTCAATCGTGTAATGCCCGGAATTGTGCGGACGCGGCGCAAGCTCATTCACATATAGACGGCCATCCGCCATGACGAACAGCTCGACAGCGAGCGTTCCCATTAAGCCGATATGGTCTGCGAGCTGGAGAGCGAGGTGTCTTGCATCCTCTTGAATCTCATTTGATACGCGAGCCGGTACAATCGATAAATGTAGGATGTTGTTGTGATGAATGTTTTCACTGATTGGGAATGTCGACGTTTCGTCATACCCTCTCGTCACAATGACTGAAATTTCTTTTTCAAATGGCAACCAAGCTTCGGCGACGTATTCCTGTTCGACAAAATATTCAGCGAATGTCTGAAGATCATGTTCCGACCGAATGACCGTCTGCCCTTTCCCGTCATAGCCGAAACGACACGTTTTGATGACAAACGGCAAACCGAGCTTCTCATATGCCTGCCGTACATCTCGAACCGTACGTACCGAAACATATGGAGCGACACGTAGTCCCGCTGATTCAATCATCTGTTTCTCCAAGATGCGATGTTGCGTCGCCTTCAACACGTCCATACCTTGTGGGCATTTTTCTTCGATGGCTGCAATCATTTCCGTATCGATGTTCTCAAATTCATACGTCACAACGTCTGAACGAGCAGCGAGTTCTTTTGCGGCATCGACATCATCAAATGAGGCAACAATTGAATCTGCCACTTGAGCAGTCGGTGCATTGGGGTTCGGGTCAAGACAAAGTGTCGTGTATCCCATTGCACTCGCACTGAGTGACATCATCCGTCCAAGTTGTCCTCCACCTAAAATTCCGATTCTCATCAGACCAACTCCTCCGTTCCTCGCATCGCCATCTCTTGTTTCTTCTCACGAAATGCATCAAGTCGATTTGTAATGTCTGTGGAGTGGATGCTGAGAATTTGAGCAGCCAATAATCCTGCATTCGTTGCTCCCGCTTTTCCGATGGCAACAGTTGCTACTGGAACTCCTGCAGGCATCTGAACAATGGAGAGAAGCGAATCCATTCCATTGAGTGCTTTCGACTGAACCGGGACACCGATGACAGGAAGTGTCGTTTTCGCAGCGACCATTCCAGGAAGGTGGGCTGCCCCACCAGCACCCGCAATGATCACTTGGATGCCTCTGCCTCGTGCCTCTTCAGCATATTCGAACATAAGGTCTGGTGTACGGTGAGCGGATACGACTTGTTTTTCATATGGAATCTGCAACTCATCCAACACGTCACACGTATGTTTCATCGTCTCCCAATCAGATGAACTTCCCATGATTACTCCAACTGCTACGTTCATTCCCAATGTCCCCCTTACAAAAAGAAATCCCTAAACCGACAATCAGTTTAGGGTATAGGCATGACAAATACATGTCCGCTACACCCCATAGTCTGATCAGAATCGGTGATCAGGTAGAAACTTGCAAGCCATTTCCTTGCGATTATATGGAGCACTATTTATTTTTCTTATCTCACACGCCTATCGTACCTTGTTCTTTGAAAACATGTCAATAAACTGCGAACATTTTAATTTTCTGAATATTTATCGTTCGCTTTTTAGACGTTATCAGCATAATCATCTTCGGTAATGTATGCTATTGAAAAGGGGGAGTTAGATGAGTTACATCGCAAGTTTACGGGAAGTGATTAGGAATCGTCCGATTATCAGTGTGGGAGCAACCATTTTGGTCATCAATCAAAAGCAAGAGGTACTGATGCAATTCCGATCGGATACACTTGACTGGGGGTTACCAGGAGGATCGATGGAGCTCGGAGAAACATTGGAAGAAGTCGCTGCAAGAGAAGTGAACTACTCGCCACTTATTTGCTTCGCAAATTGAAGTGGGAGCTTCTTGGGAAGACCGTACTTTTATTAGCCACGATTGTTTACCAAGCTCGTCGGGTGGTTCCCACCCTGAAGGAATTCGTTTTAGTTTGCCAACATCAACAGGTTGATGCTCGCATTCATGTCACGGTCATGATGCGCGCCACAGGCACACGTCCATTCACGGACATCCATCGTCTTCCTCTGACCTTTCTCGCCACAAGAAGAACAGATCTGCGTAGATGCGAACCATTGATCCGCCTTGATGAGCGTCCGTCCGTAGAAGTTTGACTTGTACTCGAGTTGACGGACGAACTCGTACCAACTGACGTCCCCGATGGACTTGGCGAGCTTATGGTTTTGCATCATGTCCTTCGACTTCAATGTCTCCACGACGATGACTTGGTTCTCGTCAACGATCCGTCTCGACAGTTTGTGAAGGAAGTCCTTGCGTTGGTTGGCGATCTTCTCATGTCTCTTGGCGAGGATCAGCCTGGCCTTCTCTCGGTTCCGGCTCCCGGCCATCTTGCGTGACAGCGCGCGTTGTGCCTTCTTGACCTTCGCTTCGGATTTCCGGAGGAGTCGGGGGTTGTCGATTTTCTCCGAGACCATCGCGTCGTTCGTCATGACGGCGAAGTGCTTCAGGCCGAGATCAATCCCGACCTTGCTCTTGACTGGAATCCACTTTTCCTCATCTTGATTGACGAGGATGGAGATGAAGAACTTGCCCGTCCTCGTCATCGAGACCGTCGCCGACTTAATGATTCCATCGAACGGACGATGTTGTGTGAACTTCACGAAGCCGATTTTAGGAAGTCTCACCTTGCCGTCCTCGATGCGGATCGTGCCGTGCTGGTTGTTCGTCGTGTAGGACGCGCGCGACCGCCGTCTCGATTTGAACACCGGGAAGCCGCCCGTCCCGGCGAAGAACTTCGCGAACGCGGCGTCGAGGTTCAGCTTCGCGTTCGCGAGCGCGAGGCTGTCCGCCTCGGCGAGAAACGGGAACAGGGGCTTGTAGGAGGCGGGTGTCGCCGGTTTCCGTCTCGTCCCGTTCCCCGCCTTCGCCTCCTCGCGGATGGCGATGCGGTCCTCGAGCAGCTTATTGTAGATGAACCGTGCGCAGCCGATCGTCTTGATGAGGAACTCTTCCTGTGCCGGCGTCGGGTGGAGCCTATATTTATAGCCTTTCAGCATGTTCGTCCCTCCTCCCCTACGAAGATCGTGATGTGTCCTCCTCATCCGATACCCGCGGAGGGAGAGGAAGAATCTGACGGAATCCCGAACCTTTGTTCGTCACATCTGTCACAGGAGGAGAAGACTATTGGATTGGGCGATTCATCCCCCACCTACGCGGGCTACGGCCCGAGGCGCTTAGAGGAGGGAGAATTCTCGCCTGATTTAGTTAAAGATATAAAAAAGCCGTCACACAGATAGTGTGACGACTTGGCATTAGGATTCTTTAGAGACGCATTCAAATAAAATCGATTGATGGGAATGGACAGGTTCATCTTTGGCTCCCGTTTGCTCAAAGACGGGCTTTTCAATACGGCGTATAGGACGATAACCCATTTCATTGATTCGATCTAAACATTCACTGACCGTTTCATTTGGTTCGACATATACTTTGATTTTCTTAGCCATTGCTTCTTACGTCCTCTCTTCCACTAAGCTGAATCGATGATATGAAAAAACGGCGGCCCTTGAGCGAATGCTCCAGAACCACCGTTTGCCTGGCAACGTCCTATCCTCACAGGGGGAGATCCCCCAACTACTTTCGGCGCTGAGACGCTTAACTTCCGTGTTCGGCATGGGAAC